>JBOGYT010000310.1:0-8684 GCA_050696955.1 Solirubrobacteraceae bacterium
GCGCAGCGCAGCCCGCGCCGCCCGCGCCAAGGTTGACCGGGCCGATCGCGGCGGGCGTCTCGGTGTCGCCCACGTTGACCTCGTTGCAGTAGCCGAGCCGGCCGTTGGCGCCGTAGCCCCAGCAGCGCACGCTCGTGGTGTCCAGCAGCGCGCACGTGTGAAAGACGCCGGTGTCGATCGCGATCGCCGTGCGCCCGGCGCCGAGCGCGACGGGCCCGGCCGACCCCGGCGTCTCGTCGTCGCCGATGCTGCGCTGGTTGCCGTACCCGAGCTGACCGAAGCTGCCGCCGCCCCAGCAGCGCACGCGGCCGTTGTCGAGGATCGCGCAGCTGTGTTGACGGCCGGCGCTGATGGCCGTCGCGGTGCGACCGAGGCCGAGGTTGACCGGATCTGCGAGCGAGCCGGGCGTCTCGTTGTCACCGATGCGCGACGTGTTGGCGTACCCGAGCTGTCCGTTGCCGCCGAAGCCCCAGCAGCGCACGGTCCCGTTGTCGAGCCGCGCGCAGGTGTGGAGGTTGCCGGCGCTGATCGCCGTGGCCGTCCGGCCGGCCCCGAGAAAGACGGGAGGCTTGAACGTGGGCAGCTCGTCGTCTCCGATGTTCAGGTTGTCGGGGTCGTTGTCGCCGTTGCCGAGCTGGCCGTACAGGCCGTAGCCCCAGCAGCGCACGGTCCCGTCTTCGAGCAGCGCGCACGTGTGGCTCTCGCCGGCGGTGATCGCCGTCGCCTTGACGCCGCCGAGCTCGACCGGGCCGACCGAGCCGGGGTCATCGACGTCGGTCGTGTCGCCGTAGCCGAGCTGACCGGCGGCGGCGTAGCCCCAGCAGCGCACGGTGCCGTCGTCCAGCACCGCGCAGGTGTGCGCATCGCCGGCGCTGATCGCTGTGGCGGTCCGGCCGCCGCCGAAGTCGACCGGGTCAACCGAGTCGGGGTCGTCGACGTCGGTCGTGTTGTCGTAGCCGAGCCGGCCGTTGCCGCCGAAGCCCCAGCAGCGGACCGTGGCGTCGTCGAGCAGGGCACACGTGTGTCCATGGCCGGCAGTGACCGCCGTCGCGGCCCGGCCCGCGCCGAGGCTGATCGGTCCGGCGGCAGCGGGTATCTCGTTGTCGCCGATGCTGTTCGTGTTGTCGTAGCCGAGCCGGCCGTTGCCGCCGAAGCCCCAGCAGCGCGCGGCGGCGGAGATCAGCGCGCAGCTGTGCGACTCGCCCGCCGCGATGTGCCCGGCGACCGGGGACGACGGCTGCGACGACTGGTCGGCCGCAGCGCCCGCGGGAAGCGCGATGGCCGCTGCGGCCAGCAGAAGAAGGGCCCACGGCCAGCGCTGCTTCACGCGACGCAGGCTACATGCAAATCGACATAGAGCTGCGCATACGCCTAGCTCGCCTCAGCGGGCGAGAGCCGCCCGCAGGCGCTCGATCGCCGCGCTCCACTCGGCGCCCGGCGCATGATCGATCGGGGCCGCGCCGGCGCGCTCCGCGGCGGCCACGCCATCATCGAAAGGAAGCGAGGCGAACGGGGGCTCACCGACGAGCTGCTCGACGCGGCGGACGTCGGCCTCGTCCCGCACGCAGTTGGCGACGAACGCGACCGCCGCTCGCGGCGACTGCACGCGTGCCAGCCGTGCCAGGCGGCGCGCGGTCATGCCCGACTGCACCGTGGGCTGGACCACGACGAGGTAGGTGTCGGCGTACGGCGCCCAGTCCTCGGCCGTCGGCGACGGGCCACCGGGGAGGTCCCCGATCAGTGTCCAGTCGCGAAACTCCGGCGCGTTCACGAGGCCGTGGGCCACCTCCCAGAAGGCCTTGCTCGCGCCGGCGATCGGCTTGAGGCCGTCGCGGCCGATCTTGCCGCGCTGCAGGAGGCGCACGCCGTCGGGCGCATCGCTGGCGAAGCGCTGCGCGGCGGTCGCGGCGGTGATGCCCTCGCACCAGCGCCACTGGCCGGTGCTGTCCTGTTGCGCCGCATCCAGAAGCGGTGGCGTGACGGGATCCGGACCGCTTCCCAGGCTCAGCGAGAGGCCCGGCAGCCGGTCGGAGTCCAGCGCGAGCACGGAGACGCCTCGCCGGGCCTCCAGACGCGCCATCGTCGCGGCGATCACGGACTTCCCGGCGCCCCCCTTGCCAACCAGGGCGACTCGCATCGGCACGACATTACCTTGGCGATGCCGCCTGCCAGGGCACTCATCGTCGGCTTACGACCCGCTGCCCAAAGGGATCCGCGACGGCTTGCATCACGAGCGGAATTCTGGTCTCATCTCTGTGTCGCGGTCATGTAGCTGCGTCTCACCTTCGACGAGGGAGTGCCGGTGCACAAGAGAGCTCGCATAGTATGCCTGGCAGTACTGTCGGTGTTGGGTATCGCGGTGGTCGGGGCCGGGCTTGCTTGGGCCTGTACTCCCTCGGGCTTCGGCACCCCGGCTGCGCCGTCCGCGAATCCGGCCAACACGCCCCCGTCGAGCGCGGGAGCCGGCTCGACGCCGGCGCCGCAGGCCCCCACAGCGCCTGCACAGAGCACCGCCCCGCCGAGCACCGGCGCTTCGGCTTCGGGATCGGCCAGCGGAGCGACGCCGCCACCGCAGTCCAGCGGCCCGCAGACGCAGCCCAAGCCCCCGGCTTCGGGCGGACAGCCGCCGGTCGCCGCTCGCGAGGCCGGCTCCACTGCCGGCGTGACGAGCCAGGGAACGCAGGCGGTGTTCTCGAGCTCCAAGGCGCCCACGCCGTCGCGCGCAAAGAGCAAGCGCACCACCCCCGCCCCCGCCCCCGCACCGGCGGCGACGCGCAGCGCCACCAGCGACCTGTGGAGCGGAGTCTCGTCGGCGGCCACCTCTCCGATCTCGGCGGCTGAGGCCACCGCGGGCGGACAGTCCGGCGGACTCGGCAGCGGCGTCGTGCTCGGGCTGGCCATCCTGGGACTCGGAATCGCCGGCCTCGCCGGCGCGTTCGTCGTCACCACGGCGCGCCGTCGCGCCGCCAGCAAGAGCAACACGAGGTAGATGGGGGCACAGACGGGCCCCCTCGGCACGGACCGCACGCCGCCTCAAAGTCCGCAAGCACCGAGCCCCGACCGCCAACGGCGGCGGGGCTCTCTGCTTACCGCAATACCAGCCGCGTCGTTGCTCCTCGTCGGCGCGGGCGCGTTCCTGATCTCAGGCTCCTTCGACCGCACGCCGGTCGTCCGCCTCGCCGGACCCGACAAACCGGTCAACGCCTCGGCGCGCAAGGCGGCCGACGTGAGCGCGCACAACTCACCGACGCTCGTTCGCAACCCGGTGCGGCCGGCGAGCCTCGCGGTCTCCAGCCGCATCGACACCCCGTTCTTCTCGTGCGCGTTGCACGTCTCGCACGACGGTGGCGCGCGCTGGATGCAGACCGCGATCCCCGCGCCGAAGGGCGAAGAGGCCAAGTGCTTCGCGCCCGACGTCGCCTTCTCGGCCGACGGCACGCTGTATTTCTCCTTCGTCACCCTGGCGGGCAGAGGCAACGTCCCGCACGCCGTGTGGCTGTCGAGGTCCGAGGACGACGGCCGCACGCTGTCCGATCCGGTGCGCGTGCACGGCCCGCTCGCGTTCCAGGTGCGACTCGCCACCGACCCGGTTCGTCCCAAGCGGCTGTACATGACGTGGCTGCAGGCCAAGGAGGTCGGTGTCCTGAAGTTCACAGAGACGGGCAACCCGATTCAGGTGGTCCGCTCGGACGACGGCGGCGCGTCGTGGCAGGCACCCGTGCGGGTGAGCAGCACGGCGCGACAGCGCGCGATCGCCCCCGCGCCCGTCGTGGATCGCGACGGGGACGTCTACGTCCTCTACCTGGACGTGGGTCAGGACAGGCTCGACTACGAAGGCGGCCATCTCGGCAGGGGCGGGGCGCCGTACTCCGGACCCTCGACGCTGGTCCTCGCACGCTCGCGCGACCGCGCGGCACGCTGGGACGAGTCGGTGGTCGGCGAACGTCTCGTGCCGATCAAGCGCTTCCTCGTGTTCCTGCCCGAGTTTCCGTCGCTGGCGGTCGCACGCGACGGTCGCGTGTACGCCGCCTACCACAGCGCCGGCCTCGGCGACCCGGACGTCTGGCTGTGGTCGCTGGCGCCCGGAGCCTCGTCGTGGAGCGCCCCCACCCGCGTCAACGACACGCGGCGCCGCGACAGGACAGCGCAGTACCTGCCCAAGCTCGCGGTGGCGCCCGACGGCCGTCTCGACGTCCTGTACTACGACCGTCGCGCCGACCGCCGGAACCTGCTCAACCAGGTCTCGCTGCAGTCCTCCTTCGACCACGGAAAGACGTTCTCGCGCGCCGTGCGGCTTACGAGCCGCCCATCGGACTCGCGCATCGGCTTCGGCGCGAAGGAGGGCCTGCCGGACCTCGGCAGCCGCCTGGGCCTGATCTCCACCGATCGCGCCGCGCTCGGGCTGTGGACGGACACGCGCGCGGGCGTCCCGGCCACGCAGAAGCAGGATCTCGCCGCGGCAGCGGTGGCTGTCAGCGATCCCCCGCGGCTCTCCAGCGGCGTGAAGGACGCGCTGCGATACGGCGGCGTCCTCCTGGGCCTGGCGGGTCTCGCGCTCCTCGGGCTCTTCCTGAGTCGCCGTCGATCGCCCGCGGTCTGACCGCCGGCTACGAGGTCTTCGCCCGAACGGTCTTCGATCGCGGCCCGGTCCGGTTGGAGACGTTGTCGCGAGCGGCGACCGTGTAGTAGTACGTCGTGTTCCGCCGCAGCCCCGTGACCTTCAACGTGATCGCTGCATCGACCTTGGTCACGTCGAAGGTGCACGCGCCTTTGCACAGCGCGTGCGCGCGCTTGACGTCGCGGCGGGTGCGGATCGGACGGAACGACTGCTTGACGAGATAGCCGCGCGCCGCGGGCGGGGACTTGCCGTCCGAACCCGGGGCGCGGAAGGTGAGGATGATCGTGCCCTTGGGGCCGGCCTTCGCGGCGATGGTGCTGACGCGACCCGGCGTGCGTCCGAAGAGGCGCAAGCAGCGAGCCTTCCCGCGGGCAGCGCGGCGTGCGACCCGTCCCAGGGCCAGGGCGCGGCGGCGCGGGTTGTGGCGGTAGCGCTGCCGCGCGCGACTGCGGGCCTTGCGCGCCTGACGTGTCACATCGGCGCGGCACGCACGCATCTCCTTCGCACGCGCCTTCTCCGTGCGAAGCGCCAGCTGTTCCACCGAGGTCGCGGGCGGCGTCGGGGGTGCGACAGGTGGACCGCCGGGGGGCTTGGTCCCCGTGCGCGAGCAGGCGGCGCCGCCGGCTCCGAGGTCGATGCGCCCGACCGAGCCCGGCGTCTCGTCGTCGCCCACGGTGGCGCGGTTGCACAGGCCGAGGCGGCCCTGGTCCCCGTTGCCCCAGCAGCGCACGCTCCCGTCGTCGATCCTCGCGCACGTGTGGTAGATCCCGGCAGCGACCGCGGTCGCCTTGCGCCCGGGACCAAGGTCGACCGGCGCGATCGACGCCGGGGACTCATCGTCGCCGACCGCAAGCAGGTTCGCGTACCCGAGCTGTCCGTCCAGCGGGGAGCCCCAGCAGCGCACGTTCCCGTCGTCGAGAACCGCGCACGTGTGCTCCCCGCCTGCGCTGATCGCCGTGGCCGTGCGCTCGGGGCCGAGGTCGACCGGCCCGGCGGCGGCCGGCGTCTCGGTGTCGCCGATCGAGGTCTTGTTGCCGTAGCCGAGCTGCCCGAACTCGTTCAACCCCCAGCAGCGCACGTTCCCGTCGTCGAGCACCGCGCAGGTGTGCGCGAAGCCGGCGGAGATCGCCGTGGCCGTGCGCCCCACACCGAGGTTGACCGACCCGACCGTGCTGGGATCCAGAACCGCGCTCGTCGCGCCATAGCCGAGCTGCCCGTTCGAGCCCAGGCCCCAGCAGCGCACGCTGGCGTCGTCGAGGATCGCGCAGGTGTGGAAGGCGCCCGCGGTGATGGCCGTGGCGGTGTGCGCACCGAGATTCACCGGGCCGGCCTCGCCTGGGTTCTCGCTGTCGCCGATCGAGGGCGGGGTGGCGCCATTCGGGCCCGGGCCGTAGCCGAGCTGCCCGAACTCGCCCAGGCCCCAGCAGCGCACGTTGCCGTCGTCGAGGATCGCGCAGGTGTGGTTGCCGCCGGCGGTGATCGCAGTGGCGGTGCGACCGGCGCCGAGGCCGACCGGACCGATCGAGCTTGGAGGCTCGTTATCGCCGATCTGGTCTCTGCTGCCGTAGCCGAGCTGACCCTCGTTGCCGTAGCCCCAGCAGCGGACGTTGCCGTCGTCGAGCACAGCGCAGCTGTGATAGTCGCCGGCCGCGAGGGCCTTGGCGGTGCGCCCGGCGCCCAGGGCGACCGGCCCAGCCGAGCCAGGCGTCTCGTCGTCGCCGATCCAGTTCGTGTTGGCATAGCCGACCTGTCCGTCGCCGCTGAAGCCCCAGCAGCGCACGGGCCTGCCCGGGGGAGCCGGCGTCGTGCCGTCGTCGAGCAACGCGCAGGAGTGGTACAGACCGGCGACGACCTGCGCCACCGGCGCCGGCGTGGCTTGCGACGACTGCCCTGCCGGGGCGCCGGCGGGAAGCGCGACCGCGATTGCGCCGAGCACGACCAGTACCGCCGTCGCCGCGGCGTGGCGGCGACGTTGCCGTGTTGTGCACAGTGTCTGAGACACCCTCACGTTGCGCAGGCTACCCGACCCCGAACCAAAATTTTCTACTTGCACAGCTGCTATAGGTTAGGTTCCTATAGTGGAGGTGGGGCGGCAGTCGGAATCGGGTCGTCTCGGAGAAGGAGCGCGCTGTGTCTTGGTCCAGAGTTCGGTCGGTCGGAATCCTCATCGGCGGCATCCTGGTGTCGGCCGCGGCAGTCGGAGCAACGTCGGCGGGCGCCGCCCTTCCGCCGGGATATCAGGTCCAGCGCATCGACTCTCCGATTCAAATCGCGAACGGGGGCTTCGGCAATCAGACCACCTCGATCGGTGACGTCAACGCCGACGGCAAGGAGGACTTCGTCTCGCTCCAGTTCAATGGAAGCGCTCCGCAGCCCCCCTTGCTACCGGGCCAACAGGCCGGCGCCGGCATCATCTGGGAGTTCAGCGGCGCCACCGGGCAGGTCCTGAGGAGCGTCAACGCCGGCGACAATGGCGGGACACGAGGCAACACGGGAGCTGACACGTTCATCGGCCGCATGACCGACCTCGGAAGCTGCGCGAACGCTCCCGCCCAAGTCCCGGGCCAGCCGGGTCCGACGTGCGCCAGCGCCACGGTCGGTCCTGCGGACGGCGTCAACGAGATCCTCGTCGGTCTCGGCGGCGTCGACGTGGACGCAATCCCGGACGTGGGCCGGGCCTACGTCCTCGACGGCAAGACGCTCGCGATCCTCAAGAAGATCGACATGCCACCCGCCGACCGGGCACTGATCGCGGCGCGCATCGCTGAGAACCCGGTCCCGGCGGCCCCGGCCGCGAACCCCGTCAGGGGCGGCTTCGGGCGCACGGTGACCAACCCGCGCGGCTTGCCGCCCTGCGCCGGCAACGCGGGCATCGGGACGTGCCTGTCGCAGGTGACGATGCCCACGGCCGTGCGGATCGGCGATATCGACGGCGCGGGTGTCGGTGACATCATCATCGGCGCGAACCAGTTCTCGGAGACCGGCGCGACGGCGCACCCGGACTCGCACTGCGCGGCGAACGCCGGAACCGCCACGTGCGTCGGCGCGGGGCGCACGTACATCTTCCGCGGAGAAGACATCGCCGGGTCCAACCCGGCCACGATCCTCGAGACGCCGCTGATGACGCTGAAGAACATCGCGGCGCAGACCGACGACCCGTTCTCGGGGTCGCCGGGCCACATCTTCGAGAACTTCGGCCATTCGCAGATGCCGGTCGGCGACGTCGGCGGGTGCACGCAGGCGGGCATCGAGCCCGGCGAGCGCTGCCTGCGGACGTCACGCACGAACGTGCCCGACGGCAAGCCGGACTTCGTCGTCTCGTCGCACCGCTCGGAGGTGCCGATCTTCGCCCCGGACTACTCGTACTTCGAGACGGGCGTCAGCTTCCTCTTCGATGGCGCCACGGGCGCGATCCTCAACATCCTCAACCACCCCGAGCCCCAGGCGAACGCGCTGTTCGGATTCACGACCGGTCAGCACTTCGCGACCGGGGACCTCGGCGACACGAGCCTGCCCGACATCGTGATCCCCGCGATGCAGAACGGCAAGGACAAGGCCGAGGCCGGCCGCGGGTACGTGTTCAGCGGGAACGTCGCGGCGAACATGATCAACTTTGCGTTCCTCAACGACCCGACGCCCAACACGTTCGGTCGCTTCGCGAACCCGACGGAGGGCGTCGGCGACATCGTCGGCGGAACGCAGGTTCGCAACGAGGTGCTCGTCGGCCAGTTCTCCGCCGTCCAGACGGCTGGCAAGGCAGACACGGGCTTCGACGTGAGCTTCCTGAACCCGGCCAACGAGACGGCCTTGCAGACGATCTCCGATCCGGACGCCCAGCCCGAGAGCGGCTTCGGCAGCAGGATTTTCCCGATGGGCGATCTCAACAACGATGGGATGCTCGACTTCGGGTCGGCCTCGGTGCGCTGGGACAGGCCGGCCAGCGGCGCGAACCCCTCGGTCCTCGATGCGGGTCGCATCTACATCTTCCGCAGCGACGCGAACGCGGTCGTTCCGCCGCCGCCCCCGCCGCCTGCCGGGCCCGCCGGGCCGGCGGGGCCGGCCGGAC
>JBOGYT010000311.1:0-7286 GCA_050696955.1 Solirubrobacteraceae bacterium
CGCCAGCGCATGAACGGCTGCGAGTTGATGTTCTCGTCGTCCTTCGTGAAGTCCAGGCCGCCGCGCAGCGCCTCGTAGACGACGCGGCCGTAGTTCTTGGCCGACAGGCCGAGCTTGGGCTTCGTCGTCGCGCCGATGAGCGGGCGACCGAACTTGTCGAGGTACTCGCGCTCCATGACGATGCCGTGGGGCGGGCCCTGGAAGGTCTTCAGGTAGGCGACCGGGATCCGCATGTCCTCGAGGCGCAGCGCCTTGAGCGCCTTGAAGCCGAAGACGTTGCCGATGATCGACGACGTGAGGTTCGCGATCGAGCCCTCTTCGAAGAGGTCGATGTCGTAGGCGATCCGCGCGATGTACTGGCCCGGCGTGCCGGGAACCTCGTCGCAGGTGTAGGCCTTGGCCTGGTAATGCTCGTAGGACGTCAGACGGTCGGTCCAGACGACGGTCCAGGTCGCCGTCGACGACTCGCCCGCGACGGCCGCCGCGGCCTCGATCGGGTCCACGCCCTCCTGCGGCGTGATCCGGAATGCGCACAGAACGTCGGTGTCCTTGGGCTCGTAGTCCTTGTCCCAGTACCCCATCTCGGCGTACGGCGTGACGCCTGACGCCCAGCGGTCCTTGGACTTCGTTCCGTCTTTTGTCGGGCTCATTCCATCCTCTCTAGGGGTGCACTACAGGGCACAGTACCCCGCTGATTCAGAAGTACAAAGCAAAGATTCGGCAGATTTCCATTGGCATAGCACTATGACTCATGACCAACCGCGGCTGCCTGCTCCGCGGCGGGTGGCAGTCCGTCCGTGTTGGCCGTGACGACTGCGACGTCGTCGACCGTCTCACTCAGCCGCGGCACGGTGGCGATGATCGACTCCTGGGCACAGAAGGTGATGTCGGCGTCGAGACCCACGGCGCGCAGGTTGCGCCCGCCGATGCTCGCGTCGAGCGCGTCGAGCGCCCGGGGGTAGGAGGCGGCGACGGCCTCGGCGATGTGCGCGGCGTCGGTCTTGGGTCCCTCCAGTCCGGCGCTCAGGCGGCCGGCGAGGTAGACGTCCTCGATCGTCGGGCTGCCATCGGTGCCGGCACAGACGAGCAGGATGTCGCCGTCGGCACCGGCCAGCAGCTCGAGCGTCGCGACGAGGTTCAGGAGGCTGGCCGCGTAGACCTCGCCGGCGACGGCGCCGGCCCCCAGGATCGCGGGCGCGCCGTTCGTCGTCGCGAGGACGAGCTCCGGTCCGCGCGGCGAGAGCGTCTCCTCCGGGGAGTTGCCGAGATCGAAGCCCTCCGGCCGCTCGCAACGGCGCTCGCCGGCCAGCACGCGGCCGGGGCCGCGCAGCGCCTGCGCCTGCTCCAGGCCGCCTGCGACGAGCACGCGCTCGTAGCCGGAGGCGAGCGCGACGCCGATCGTGGAGGTCGCGCGCAGCACGTCGATCACGACCGCGGTGTCGGTCGGCCGTACCTGCGCGCCGGTGAATGCCACATCGATCATCACAGAGGCCTTACCCCGTCAGGCCGCCGATGCCACTTCGGAGCGATAGCGCTCGGCCATCTGCTCGAGCGAGAGCGGCTCGTAATCGCCGGCGTGACCCGCCATGCCGAGCTCGTTCATGCGCTGCGCGACGAGCTCCTGGACGGCCGTGCGCGCCGCCTTGCCGGCGCCGCGCGGATCCCAGTTGCCGGGATTGGCGTTGAGCTCCTCGCGGACCGCGGCGGTGATCGCCAGCCGCCCGTCGGTATCGATGTTGACCTTGCGCACGCCGTGCTCGATGCCGCGCTGGATCGCCGAGATCGGAACGCCGTAGCCGGCGGCGACCTCTCCCCCGGCGGCCGTCACGCGCTCGACGAGGTCCGCCGGCACGCTCGACGAGCCGTGCATGACGATGTGGGTCTCGGGCAGGCGGCGGTGGATGTCCTCGATGATCTCCATCGCGAGGATGTCGCCGTCGGGCTCGCGCGAGAACTTGTACGCGCCGTGGCTCGTGCCGATCGCGACGGCGAGCGCGTCGACGCCCGTGCGCTGCACGAACTCCTCGGCCTGGGCCGGGTCGGTGAGGCAGATCTCGCCCGAGCCGACGCCGTCCTCGATGCCGCCGAGCGTGCCGAGCTCGCCCTCGACGGTGACGCCGTGCGCGTGGGCGTAGTCGACGACCTCCTTCGTGACGGCGACGTTGGCCTCGAAGTCAAGCGGCGTCGTGGCGTCCTCGGCGAGCGAGCCGTCCATCATGACGCTCGTGAAGCCCAGCTCGATCGCGCTGATGCACGTCGCCGGCGAGTTGCCGTGGTCCTGGTGCAGCGCGACCGGGATCTCCGGGTAGGTCTCGGCCGCGGCGAGCATCATGTGGTAGAGGAAGCGGTCGCCGGCGTACGAGCGCGCGCCGCGGGATGCCTGCACGATCACGGGCGACTGCGTCCCGCGCGCGGCCTCCATGATGCCCTGGATCTGCTCCAAGTTGTTGACGTTGAAGGCGGCCACGCCGTAGCCGCCGGCGGCGGCCTCGTCGAGCAACTGGCGCATGGTCACAAGGGGCATGTAGGGGATCTCCTGTTAGGTGGTCTCTGGCGTGCTCTCAACGATCCGGCGAAACGAGCCCGGGCGCACGAGCAGGGAATGCGTGTGAATCCAGCCGTTGGAGCGGCGCGGGGCGTGGAGCCCGAGCGTGCCGCCCGTGATGGCGGTGGCGGCGAAGATCGCGGGTCCGTCGACGAGGTCTTCGATCTCGAGGATCTCGTCGGTGGAGTAGCCGGCCGCGGCGACGGCCTCGGCCTCGGCCTCGCGCTGCGGCGCGAGGCGCGTCTGCATGGCGCCGCCGAGCTCCTTGACGGCAGCGGCGGCCATGACGCCCTCGGGCGTTCCTCCGATGCCCATGAGCAGGTCGACGCCCGTGTCGGGCATCGCGGCGAGCAGCGCACCGGCCACGTCGCCCGCGCTCGGCAGCCGCACGGTCGCGCCGGTCGCGCGGACGCGCTCCACGAGCTCGACGTGACGCGGCTTGTCGAGGATCAGAACGGTGACGTCGCGCAGCGGCTTGCCGAGCGCCTTGGCCACGCGCTGCACGACCTGCTCGGGCTCGTCGCGCAGGTCGATCGCGTCGCGCGCCTCGACGCCGACGACGAGCTTGTCCATGTAGTGACCGGGACCCGGCGACCACAGCTTGCCCTCCCCGGCCATCGCGATCGTGGTCAGCGCGCCGGGCAGCTTGTCAGCACACAGATCGGTGCCTTCGACCGGATCGACGGCGATGTCGAAGCGCGGCCTGGAGCCGGTCCCGACCTGCTCGCCGTTGAAGAGCATCGGCGCGTTGTCCTTCTCGCCCTCGCCGATGACGACGGTCCCGCAGCCCGGGACGTGGCCGAGCACCGCGCGCATCGCCTCGGTGGCGGCGCCGTCGGCGCGCTTGCCGTCGCCCCTGCCGGCCCAGTCGTAGGCGATGATCGCGGCCGCGCGTACGGCAGCCAGCGCCATCGGCTCGAGGCCGCCGACCATGTGCGGCACGACCTGCTCAGAGGCCCCTGCCGACTCTTCGACGACGCTCATGTCCTCATCCTCGACGGCTATGTCTTTGTCTGCAAGCAAAATGTCAGGCCATTTTCTATGTAAAAGTTCTATGAGTAGCGGCGCGTCGACATGGCGCCCTTGCCATCCTCTACCCAATGATCCTCCGTCAGGTCACCCACGACGACCTCGGTTGCGCGTCCTACCTCGTCGGTGACGAGAGCGCGGGCGGCGCGGCCGTCGTCGATCCGCGCTTCGAGATCGACGCCTACCTGGCGATGGCGCGGTACATGAACGTGCGCATCGAGCACATCCTGGAGACGCACAACCACGCCGACCACATCTCCGGCCACGGCCGCCTCGCCGTCGCGACCGGCGCCACGATCCACATCCATCGTCTCGCGCAGGCCGAGTACGAGCACGAGCCGTTCGACGACGGCTGGGAGCTCGAGCTCGGCAGCGTCGTCGTCCGCGCACTGCACACCCCGGGGCACCGCCCCGAGCACACGGCCTTCGTGCTCACCGACACGATGCGCGGCGACGAGCCGTGGGCTGTGCTGAGCGGCGATTCGCTGTTCGTCGGCGACATCGCGCGCCCCGACCTCGCGGTCGACAAGGCCGAGGGCGCCCGCGGGATCTTCCACAGCCTGCACAAGCGGCTGCTCACGCTGCCCGACACGTGCGAGGTCTGGCCCGGGCACCTCGGCGGCTCGATGTGCGGCGGGCCGGGGATGGACATGAAGGTCTCGTCGACGATCGGCTACGAGCGCGCGCACAACCCGCTGCTGGCCGAGGACGACGAGGGGCGCTTCGTCGCGGCGATGCTCGAGCGGATCGGCCCGCAGCCGCCGAACTTCAAGGCGATCGTCGCGCTCAACCGCGGGCAGCTGCTGACGTCCGGCGTCGAGGTGAGGCCGCTGACGCCGCGCCAGGTGGAGCTCAAGCGCGCGGAGGGCGCGCTGCCGGTCGACGTGCGCACGGACTTTCAGTTCGATGAGGCGCACGTGCCGGGCGCGGTCAGCATCACGATGCTGAACGCGGGCTTCGGGTCGCGCCTGGCGTGGATCGCCGACCGCGAGCAGGAGATCGTCCTCATCGGGCGCGACGACGACGATGCCCAGCGGGCGTCCCGGCTGGCCACCGCGATCGGGATCCGCAAGATCGGCGGCTATCTGCACGGCGGGATGACGAGCTGGCGCGAGGAGGGGTTGCCCGTCGAGCGCATCGAGCGCCTCGCGGTCGACGACCTCCCGGAACGCGTCGCGGCGGACCCGAACGTGCAGATCCTCGACGTGCGCCATCGCAGCGAGTGGGACGCCGGTCACATCCCGGACTCGACACACACGCCCTACCACGACCTGCACGAGCTCCCGGCCGCCCTGGACCGCGCGCGTCCGATCGCCGTCATCTGCGCATCGGGCCAGCGCGCGGCGGTCGCGGCGAGCCTGCTGCAGCGCCACGGCGCCGAGCACGTCATCCACGTGACGGACGGCGGCGTGGACAGCTGGGAGCGCGCCGGCCAGCCGATCGAGCGCGACGCGCCCGTTCCCTCCGGTTAGCACGCACTTGCTGCTCGCCATCCCGCTCGGACTGGCGATCGGGCTCATCGTCGGCTCGGTCGGCGGCGGGGGCGCGATCCTCGCGCTCCCGGTGCTCGTCTACGTGCTCGGCGAGGCGCCGGGCCCGGCGTCGACGGCGGCGCTCGTCGTCGTGGCGGTGGCGGCGGCGCTCGGCGCGGGCGCGCTGGCCATCCGCGGCCATGTCTGCTGGCGCCTGGCGCTGACGTTCTCGCTGCCGGCGGCGGCCGGCTCGGCGCTCGGGGCGATCGCCAACGCGCAGGTGAGCGGGCGCGCGCTCATCCTTGGGTTCGTGCCGGTGATGCTCGTCGCGGCCGTCGCCACGTGGCGGCGAGCGTATGTCGCCCGCGAGGAGCGCGACGACGGCTGCCCGCATCCGCCTCTGCCGGCGATCCTCGCGGCGGGCTTCGGCGTCGGTGCGCTGACGGGCTTCTTCGGTGTCGGCGGCGGTTTCATGATCGTCCCCGTCCTGACGCTGCTCTTCGACGCGGGCTTTCACCGCGCCGTCGCCACCTCGCTCGTGATCATCACGCTGACCGGGCTGGCGGCCCTGGGCAGCCATCTCGCCGCCGGAGCGACGCTGGACGTGAGGCTCACGCTCGCGCTCGCCGCGCCCACCGGGCTCGGAGCGGTCGCGGGAACGATCGTCGGGCGGCGCCTGCCCCAGGCCGTGCTCGGCCGGACGTTCGCGCTGCTCGTGGCGGTTGTCGCCGGCCTGCTGTTCGTGGACGTCGTGGCGCTGGGCGGTCCGCCCGGGGCCTGAGGATCGCCATGTGCACGAACTGCATCGATGACGGACGGTGCCAAGCGGTCGTCGGCCGCGCGTCACGTGCGTTCGTGACGCATCTCGGCGGCGCGGTCTGGCATGTGTCACCGATGCACGTATGTCATGCAGTTGCGACACATGTCGGCGGCGCCTGTGGTGATGTGTCACGAATGCACGCTCAAGTCGCGCTGGGACCCGCCGCGGCGACTCATCCTCTTCCTCGTTGCTGCTGTTGCGTCCTGCCGTGCGCCTCCGAAGCTAGTGGACCCGTCCGCAAGTCCTGCGGGTTCCCGGCGGCGCACCGGATAGCCCACACGACTTGCGGACGAATCCACTAGCCAGCCGCGTCCAGCGCCTGGTTCACCAGCGCATCCGCCGCGGTGTTCTGCGCCCGCGGGACCGAGCGAATCGACCAGCGGTCGAACTCGCCGAGCGCCTGGCGCGCCGCCGCGTGCAGCGGCTTCATGTCGGGGTGCTTGACCTTGTAGACGCCGTTGACCTGCTTGGCGACGAGCTCGGAGTCGTTGATGACCTCCACCTCGCGCGCACCGAGCTCGCGCGCGAGCTCGAGGCCGAGCAGCAGCCCGCGGTACTCGGCGACGTTGTTCGTCGCGACGCCGATCGCCTCGGCGGCGTCGGTGAGCACCTCGCCGTCGGGGGTGGAGACCACCGCGCCCGCCGCCGCCGGCCCGGGATTGCCTCGCGCGCCGCCGTCGACGTGGACGACGACCTTCAAGCCCTCAGCGCCGTCCGCGCCCTCCGGCACCCCGTCAGGAAGGCTCGATCTGCGGAAACTCGCCCGGCACGCGTGGCCGGCGCCGGTCGCGCAGCTCGCGCTGTTCGGCGTCCGCCGGGTCGTCGGCGGCCGAGCGGCGCTCGGACTTGCGCCGGTCGACGATCACCGTGACGTTGTCGTCGTCGGCGTAGTACGCCGTGAGCTTCTCGAGCAGCTCTTCCTCGAGCGCCTCGGGAATGACGCAATAGATCATCTGGGGCTACCGGCCAGGAGACTCATCCGTGATGTCGCACCTTACCGGGCTTGTCACTCACGCCGCGAGCACGAGTAGGCCGCGCTCGTCGGCGGCGGCGTTGGGCTGTTGCTCTTCGGGGGCGAGCTCTGAGAGCTCCGCGCCCTGGGCGATGACGCGCACGCCCGCTGCCTCGTCGGCGAGATCGACCTCGTAGCGGTACCAGCACAGCTCCCACGCGACGACGATCCAGACGATGGAGCCCTCCGTCTCGGAGACCAGGACGGTGATCGCAGGCGTGCCCAGCGAGCGCGCGACCCCGGACACGCGGCGCGGGTGCGGGCTCGTGTTGAAGACCTCCAGCGCGCGCTCCATCTTCAGGTCGGCGTTCGTCGGCACCGCGTGCACGTGGCGCGGCTCGCGCGCCGGGTCGCGACGCTCCGCCGCCGCGGCCGGACGCTCGAGCACCGGCGCAGGCTGTGCCTCGT
>JBOGYT010000312.1:0-7022 GCA_050696955.1 Solirubrobacteraceae bacterium
GCGCCACCCCGGTCGCCCGCCGGCCGCGCCGCCGCGCCGCCAGCGAGGCGGCGTACAAGCCGAGCGCCGTGATGTTCGAAACGGCGTGGACGATGCCGATCCGGCGCACCTCGTCGCTCGCCGGCTCGGTGTCGGCCCAGTCCGACCAGCCGCTCACGGCGGTCGGGACCGCGGCCGCGATCCCGATGCCGATGAGCCGCTCGGCGGCCTTCTCGCAATCACGCCCGCCGACAAGATCGAGCACGGTTGCGCTCGTCCAGGTCCCGATCGGAACATCGGTCAGCGGCGGGTGCAGCGCGTGACCCATCCATGATCCGCTCAGCAGATCCTTCACGGTGCCGCCGGGCAGCAGCTTGCGCACCTGGCGGGCGATCGTCTTGCCCGGCGCGTCGAGGACGTCCAGCGAGGCGATGCGTTCGGAGAGGGCGTGGGCGGCGGGGCGTCGCATCGTCCTGCATGCATTCCCGGCGCAACCCGCCGCTCAAACCCGCAGGTCCTGATGGAGCCCCGCTCCCGCTCAGACCTCGTTGCCGATCTGGCACTGCGGCAGCCACGGCCTGACCTGGCAGATCGGGTCGTCGCTGGGGTCGTTGGGGTCGTTGGGCTCGATCATGTGGATGTTGACCGTCAGGTCGTCATCGGCGGTGAGCCCGTCGACGTCCGTCACGCGCACGGTCACGTCGCGCCTGAGGATCTGCGGCACCCTGCCATCCGAGACGTCGAACCTGACCGGCGTCTCCTGCGCGCTGGGGCGCTGCACGAACCCGTCCGCCGTCCAGCGGTACCGCAGCGGCGGGAGCAGGTCGACGAGGCCGCGGGCCGAGTAGCTGCGCGTCAGCGAGTCGTCGCCCTCTTCGACCGAGACGTCCCGCGGCCCGCTCACCGTGACCTGCGGGTTGCGCGGCGTCACGAGGTAGCTGCCGCCCGCGAACAGTCCGCCGGCAACGACCTGCGCGCGGCTGTAGAGCAGCACGACCTTCACGCCGCCCGCCACGAGGATCTCACCCGGGATCATGGCCGCCGCGCCGCGCCCGGCGCCACCGGCCACATCCGGCGCGTCCACGCTCGCGATGATGATCCGCTCGACGAGGAAGAAGACCCCCAGTGGCGGAAGGGTGAGCAGGAAGATCGCCGTGAGCGCGCTGATCCAGCTCGAGTCGACATCGAGATCGCTGCCGCTGGTGCACGTGATCTGGCCGCCGGAGGCTCCGATCGTGTCGGTGAGCGTCAGCGTGAAGCTCACGTCCGGCCAGGGCCGCTCGTCGTAGCCGCCGATCCGCGTCACGATCCGGTCGGGAGCCTCGAAGCTGACGGAGAAGCTCGTCAGATGAATCGGGCCGTCGGGGTCCGCCTGCCCATCGCCGTTGAGGCGCTTGGGCATCGCGTTCCAGGTCTCCTGCGCGCGAGCGCGGATCAGCGAGGCGTTCACGAAGGCGGCGAACGTCTCGCCGCCACGCAACAGCGCCAGGCGCTCCAGCCCACGGTCGCGCGACGCGTCGTCCATGGTGGGGGTCAGCGGGCGCAGCCAGATCCCGGCCCGCTCCGTGCCCGCGACGCACCGCATGCGCACGTCGGCGCCCGCGCCGAACGCCGCGCGGATCGCGGCGATGACTCTGGCCCGCATCTCGGCGGTCAGGCACGGTGAGAACTGAAAGGCGACGTCCGGCGTGGAGACGGCGGGGAGCGGCGGATCCGGATCCTCGTTTGGCTCTTCGGGCTCCTCGGGGTCCTCCTCGTCCTGGGGACGCAATGCGACCGGAGTGGAGAAGCTGCCGAGCAGCCGGATCGGCG
The DNA here is from genome assembly GCA_050696955.1 of Solirubrobacteraceae bacterium. GTDB lineage: Bacteria > Actinomycetota > Thermoleophilia > Solirubrobacterales > Solirubrobacteraceae > CADCVQ01. The sequence goes on from JBOGYT010000312.1 coordinate 1,792, forward strand.
GCGATCCAGCCGCCGTGAGGGCGAGTCCGTCTGGCGCTATCAGCGCCTCCTCGGGCACGTCCTGTGACCCTGCGGACTCGTAATCTGCGCGTACTGACATGTCGGTTACTCCTGCGTCGAGCGGCTTTTTGATGACGGGCGACGGCGGCTCGGGTCAGCGCAACGTCACGCTATGGCCACCATGGCGGACATCGCATCGGGGCTGGCCCCGATCTTTCGCGTCCACGGGTTCAGTCCAGGTACGGAAATGCCGACAGAGAGAAGATGAGGTGGGAACCCGGGCTGCTGCATCCCAGCAGCCTGCCGGACGACGTATGGCATGAGCGGCACCGCTGGCTGCTCGGGATTCTGTGGGTGCACGTCGCCGTCGTGGGCGTCTACGCCTTCGCCGAGGGGCACCTCGCCGGCTCGGCCGGCCCGTTCGCGCTGCCGTCCGCCGTGTGCGCGGTGCTCGCGTCGCTCCCGCTCAGCGCCCGCGGCCGCGTGCCGACCCGCCTGCGCAGCGCGTGCGTCGCGATCGGGCTGCTGAGCGCGTGGGTCGCGCTCGGCGACATCTGGGACGGCCACGCCGAGGCCGCCTTCCACTGCTCGCTCGTGATCGTCTTGCTGATGCTCTACGAGGACCGCGCGGTGCTCCTGCTGGCGGTCGCGTTCATCGCGGGCCAGTTCGCCGTACGCGGGGTGTCGCTGGACACGGCGACCGTCCACACGCTGTTCGCGGCCGCGGTCGCGATCACGGCGCTCGTCGTCGTGCGGCTGAACGCGAACCTGCGCGCGGCAGCGCAGCAGGCGACGCAGCGCTTCCGCTCGAGCTTCGACGACGCGCCGATCGGGATGGCCGTCGTGTCGCCCGAGGGCCGCTTCATCGACGTCAACGCCGGGCTGTGCGACATCGTCGGCTACACGCGCGATTCGCTCCTGGCGCGCAGCATCCAGAACATCACGCTGCCCGAGGATCTCGAGCAGGACGGCGACCTCGTGCGCCAGATGCTGCGCTCCCAGCGTCGCATGAGCCAGCGCCACATGCGCTTCCTGCACGCGGACGGAAGCGAGCTGTGGATCAGCATGAGCCTGTCGCTCGTGTCGGGGAGCGAGGGGGAGCCCGAGCACTTCATCGTGCAGGTCGAGGACATCACCGACCGCAAGCGCGGCGAGGAGCGCCTCCAGCATCTCGCCGATCACGATCCGCTCACCGGTCTGCTCAACCGGCGCCGGCTCGAGCAGGAGATCTCGCAGCAGATCCGCCTCGCCGAGCGGTACCGCCGCCAGGCGTGCCTGATCATGCTCGACCTCGACGGCTTCAAGCCGATCAACGACACGGTGGGCCATGCCGCGGGCGACGAGCTGCTCAAGGGCATCGGCGACGTCCTGCGCGAGCGCGTGCGGCGCAGCGACATGGTCGCGCGAGTCGGCGGCGACGAGTTCGCGATCCTACTGCCGCAGGCCAGCCGGCAGCAGGCCGCGCGCGTGGCCGAGGCGGTCCGCCAGGCCATCCGCGATCGCGTCACGATCACCGCGGGCACCGAGCTGCGCACGACGGCGAGCATGGGCGTGGTCGCGCTCGAGCCCGACGACAGCCCCGGCCGGGTCCTCCTGCGCGCCGACCAGGCGATGTACGCCGCGAAGGACGCGGGCCGCGACGGCGTCGTCATCGCCGGTCCCCCGCTGACGCCCTGAGCGACTTGAGCGCGCGAGGCGCGAGCTGGCAAGCTGAGCCTCGCGCATGAGCCGTGACGTCGCCATCCGCCCCGCCACCGCCGCGGACTCGCAGACGTGCTTCGCCGTCTTTCGCCGCTCGCTGTGGGATTTCATGCGCCGCATCGGCTACCTGCCGGCCGACGAGCCCGACCCGGACGTCGAGGCGCAGTGGCCGCCCTACATCGCGCTCTTCGACCACCTCGCGCGGACGTGCGCGCACTGGTGGATCGCCGAGGACGGCGACGGCCGGGCGGTCGGCTACGCCCGCTCGACGCTGCGCAGCTCGACGCTCGAGCTGACGGAGTTCTTCGTCGACCCGGCGTTGCGCGTCGCGGGCGTCGGGCGCCCGCTGCTCGAGCACGCCTTCCCGCTCGATCACGACGGGCACCGCTCGATCATCGCCAGCATGGACGCGCCCGCGGTGGCGCTGTACCTGCGCTTCGGCGTCACGCACCTGACCACCGGTGTGGACATGGCGTGCCGGCCGCGAGCGGCCGCCGCTCCGAGCGCGTACGAGGTCACGCCGGCGACGCTCGACGACGTGGTCGCGATCGAGGGCGAGCTGCTCGGCCACGCCCGCCCGCAGGACCTCACCCACATGCTCGCCGACCGGCCCGCCGTCGTGCTGCGCCGGGACGGCCGGGCCGTCGCGTACGGGTTCGCGCCGAGCGCGGACGGCTTCGCCGGACCGGTGGCGGCGCTCGATCCGGCCGACCTGCCGGCGGCGCTCGCCGAGGTCGAGGGCGCGGCGCACGGCGCCGGAATGGAACGCCTCGAGCTGACGGTCCCGCTCGCCGCGACGGCCGCGGTGCAGTGGCTTCTGGGCGAGCGCGGCTGGCGCGTCGATCCGTTTTACTGCTTGTTTCTCACGGATGGGGCGTGGGCGAAGCTCGACCGCTATCTGCCGTTCAACCCGTGCCTGATCTTGTGAAGGTGGTTGCACGACTCGCGGGCAAGTGCGCCATCATGCGCCGCCGTGGCTCCCGTCGAGATCCGTGACCTGACGAAGTGCTTCGGCGCCGTCGAGGCGGTCAAGTCGCTGTCCTTCGACGTCGAGCCCGGCCGGGTGACCGGCTTCCTCGGACCGAACGGCGCCGGTAAGAGCACGACGCTGCGGGCGCTGCTCGGGCTCGTCCACCCGACGGCGGGGACGGCGACGTTCGACGGGCGCACCTACGAGGAACTCGAGCGTCCGAGCGCGCAGGTCGGCGCGGTGCTCGAGGACGCGGCGTTTCATCCCGGCCGCACCGGTCGCAACCACCTGCGCGTCCTGGCGGTCATGGGCGAGCACCCCGAGAGCCGCGTCGACGAGGTGCTGAGCGCCGTCGATCTCCAGAAGGGCGCCGATCGGCCCGTCAAGGGCTACTCGATGGGCATGCGCCAGCGGCTCGGGATCGCCGCGGCGCTGCTCGGCGATCCGGAGGTGCTCATCCTCGACGAGCCAACGAACGGCCTCGACCCGCCGGGCATCGCGTGGATGCGCGGCCTCGTGCGCGAGCAGGCGGCGGCCGGCCGCGCGGTGCTCATCTCGAGCCATCTGCTGGCCGAGGTCGCGCAGTCCGTCGACGACGTCGTGATCATCGCCAACGGCGAGCTGCGCGCCCGCGGTCCGCTCGCGCAGGTGCTCGGCGGCGACGACGGCGCGACGACCGAGGTCGGCGCCCGCGACGCCGACCGCCTGTCGCGCGCGCTGCAGTCCCGCGGGCACCGGGTCGAGCGCGCCGGCGACAAGCTGCTCGTGCTCGGTGTCCCGCCCGATCAGGTCGGGGAGATCGCCAGCGACGAGCACGTCGCGCTCTGGCACCTCGCGCCGCGCGCGCGCTCCCTCGAGGCTGCGTTCTTCGAGCTCACGGCGGACCGCGCGTGAAGCCCCTCCTTCAGGGCGAGCTGCTCAAGCTGCGCACCACGCGGACGTTCGTCACGCTCGCGGCCGTCACGCTCGGCGTGTCGCTGCTGGCGCTCGTCCTGCTGTCGACCCTCCAGGACAACCTCTCAGAGGACGACGTCCGCAGCCTCTTCTACTCGGACTTCACGGGCCTGTTCATCGCGCTGCTGGGCGTCATGGGCATGGCCGGCGAATGGCGCCACCGGACGATCACGAGCACCGTCCTCGCCGCGCCGAAGCGATTGCAGCTGCTCGTCGCCAAGATGCTCTCCTACGCGCTCGCGGGCACCCTGATGTCGCTGTTCGTCACGGTGACGCTCATCATCGTCGGCACCGTGATCCTCTCCGCGCGCGGCGAGGAGACGCTGCCGCTCGCCGACCTCGTCGACGTGCTGTGGCGCAACCTGCTCGTCGCCGCGCTGCTCGGCGCGTTCGGCGTCGGCGTCGGCGGGGTCATCCGCAACCAGGTCGTCGCGCTCATCGGCCTGCTCGTCCTCTCGTTCGTCATCGAGACGACGCTCTGGGGCGTGGGCGCGGAGAGCGTCGCGCGCTTCGGCCCGACGCAGGGTGCGCCGGGCGGCATCATCGATCCGCCCGGATCCGACGGCGAGGACCTGCTCGCGCCCGGGGTCGCGCTGCTCGTCATGCTCGGCTGGATCGGGCTCGTGTTCGGGGCGACGTGGGCGACGTTGCGGCGCCGCGATCTCGTGTAGCGCTCAGTCGCGGCTGCGCTCGCCGTCCCGCGTGGTACGCAGCGCGGCCGTCACGTCGTTGATCACGACGAGCACGAACGCGGCCAGCAGGAAGATGACGAGCCACGGGATGACGCCGGAGTCGGCGAGGTCGGCACGGTCCCAATCGACGTCGAACTCGAGCGATGGCTGCGGCTCGTACTCGCCGCGGGCGGTCTCGAAGAGCCGGAACGTCCCCTTGCCCTCGTGGAGGAAGAACGCGTCGTTCGAACCGGCGGCCGCCGCGTTGTCGGCTCGGCTTCGCGCCCGCGGCGCGAAGCCCTCGGAGATGCGGATGCGGACGTTCTCGGCCTTCGCGCTGCCGTCGTTCTTCAGCCAGCAGCGCGCCCGGCGGTACTCGGCCCGGTAGATCCGCGCGATGGCCTCGCGCATGCGCTGCGGCCCCATGTCGCGCTCCGCGCGATCGTTGAGATCGAGCAGCAGCCGCTCGTAGTAGCGCCCGCGCCCGAGCACGACCCGCGTCGCCGCGCAGTCGGCCTTCGGGTAGATCTGCTCGATGCGCTGCGGCATGCGCTCGCACAGCTCGGCGGACGGCAGCTTGCCTGCCGTGCTGTTGCGGCCGGTCCGCAGATCGATCGCGTTGAGGCGGTTGTACTCGCCGACGACCTCCTCGACGACCGGCGGCATCGGCTCGGCCGCCGCCGCGTATGCCTGGCTCAGGGCCCCCTCGTCGATGAAGGCCTGCGCCGTGGTCGTGAGCTTGACGTCGGGCTGGAAGTAGAAGAAGTTCGCGGCCGCCAGCGCCGCGACGAGCGCCGTGAACTTGAACAGCAGGTCGGCGACCGAACCGAGCTTCTGGATCGTCGCCCACTCACGGAAGCGCGTGAAGACGCTCACCGCGCGACCGTACTGCGCTGCGCCCTAGCTCGTAACCCCCTGCTGGCGCTGCGGCGTCG
>JBOGYT010000313.1:0-5240 GCA_050696955.1 Solirubrobacteraceae bacterium
CCGTCCGCCTGCGCGGCGGCCGTCCGGCCGCCGAATCGGGCGAGGACGGCGCCGCTGCCGCGCTTGAAGTCGAGGTCGAGCGCGAGCGGCTCGAGCGGCCGACGAGCGAGGGTGGACGCCGCGCCCGCGAGCAGCGCCTGGTCGTCGCCCGCCGCCCGCACCGTCGCGGTGCCGAGCGGTTGCGGGTGCAGCCGCACCGCGACCTCGCAGATGACGCCGAGCGTGCCGAACGAGCCGGTCATGAGCTTGGCGAGGTCGTAGCCGGCGACGTTCTTGATGACCTTGCCGCCGGCGCGCGCGACGCTGCCGTCGGGCAGCGCGACGGCGACGCCGATGACGAGGTCGCGCAGCGCGTGGTAGCGGTGGCGGTACGGGCCGCTGTCGGCGGTTGCGATGGTCCCGCCGATCGTGGCGGCGTCGCCGGCCCCGAGCGGAGGATCGACGGCGAGCATCTGGCCGGCCCGCGCGAACGTCTCCTGCGCGCGCGCGAGCGGGACGCCGGCGCCGAGCACCGCGGTGAGGTCGCCCTCGTTGTGCTCGACGATCTCGTCCAGCCCGCCCGTCGACAGCTCGACGTCCGCGCGGGGGATGACATGGCCCCAGCCGCGCTTCGTGGCGCCGCCGACGATGCGCACGGTGCGTTCCGCGGCCGCCGCGGCCGCGAGCGCCTCGGCGACCTCGCGCGCGCTCGCGGGGCGGACGGTCTCGACGCTGGCCGACTGCGCGCTCACATCCGCTCCGCCAGCCCGGCCTTCTCCAGCGGGTGCTCGCGGTAGGGCCCCGGCACCTCGCCGCACAGGCGCGGCGCCGGCATGACCTTGCCGGGGTTCGCGAGCCCGTCCGGATCGAACGCGCAGCGCAGCTTCTGAAACGCGGCGAGATCGTCCTCGGCGAACATCTTCGGCATGTAGCGCTTCTTGTCGACGCCGATGCCGTGCTCGCCGGTGATCGACCCGCCGAGCTGCACGCACGCGATGACGATCTCGCCGGCGAGCTCCTCGGCGCGCTCGGCCTCGCCCGGCACGTTGCCGTCGTAGCAGACGAGCGGGTGCAGGTTGCCGTCGCCGGCGTGGAAGACGTTGCCGACGCGCAGCTCGTACTCGCGCGCGAGCTCCTCGATGCGCTCGAGCACCTCGCTCAGCCGGGTGCGCGGGATGACCGAGTCCTGTACGTAGTAGTGCGGGCTGACGCGACCCATCGCGGGGAAGGCGGCTTTGCGCATCTTCCAGAACGTCGCGCGCTCGGCCTCGTCGCGCGCCATGCGCACCTCGTTGGCGCCCTTGTCATCGCAGATGCGCTGCACGTCGGCGAGCTGCGCGTCGCACTCGCCCTCCGAGCCGTCGAGCTCGACGAGCAGCGCGGCGCCGGCATCGAGCGGCCAGCCGGCGTGCGCCGTCTGCTCGGACGCGCCGATCGACAGCGTGTCCATCATCTCGATGGCGCCCGGCACCATCCCGCCGGAGACGATCGCCGAGACGGCGTCGCCGGCCTGGTGCGTGGAGTCGAAGAACGCGACGAGCGTGCGGACGGACTCCGGCGTCGGTACGACGCGGACGGTGATCTTCGTCGCGACGCCGAGCGTGCCCTCCGAGCCGACGAACGCGCCGAGCAGGTCGTAGCCGGGCAGGTCGAGCTCGTGGCCGCCGAGCGTCACGAGCGAGCCGTCGGCGAGCACGACCTCGAGCGCCGTGACGTAGTTCGTCGTGAAGCCGTACTTGAAGCAGTGCGCGCCGCCGGAGTTCTCGGCGACGTTGCCGCCGATCGAGCAGACGATCTGGCTCGACGGGTCGGGCGGGTAGAAGTGCGTCGGCCCGACGGCCTGCGAGATCGCGAGGTTCGTGACCCCCGGCTCGCAGACGACGCGCTGGTCGACGAGGTCGACCTCGAGAATCCGCCGCATCCGCGTGAGCGCGATGACGACGCCCTCCTCGACGGGCAGCGCCCCGCCGGAGAGGCCGCTGCCGGCGCCGCGCGCGACCCAGGGCGTCTGCGTCTCGTGACACGCCTTCACGACCCGCGCGACCTCCGCGGTGTTCGCCGGCAGCACGACGACGCGGGGCAGCGCCGCGTACTGCAGCAGCCCGTCGGATTCGTAGGTCCGCAGGTCGTCGTGCGCGGTCAGGACATGCCGGTCCCCGCAGGCGGCGCGCAGCTCGGCGATGAGGTCGGTCATGGCTCCCTGCATGACAGCAGACCTACCCGTGTTGTGGCAGCGCGGCTCACGGAAACAGCAGCGATGACAGGAAGGTGGGTGCGTTTCCGAGCTGTCTTGTCACGGTCGCGTGCTGATCTGCGCGCGTGCGCCGGCCATCAGCGGCCGCGAGCAGGCGTTGGCGGCACTCGCGCGCGACAAGCATGGCGTCGCGCCGCGGCCCCATCTCACCGCGTTGGGTTTCGACCGTGGCGCGATCCGGCGGATGGTCTCAAAGGCCGGCTCGTAGCCGTGCATCGTTGCGTCTACGGCGTCGGGCCAATGCGGTGCTCCTCGCCGACTCCCCCCGATGACGACACCGGCACGATCGTCTCGACGCCGGACAAGGCCGGCGAGCAGTCCCGCACGCCGTGCAGCGACGGCGGCGCCTGAGCCGTCAGGGCGCGTCGAGCGAGCCGGCGCGGCGACCGGCCGGCGGGCGCACCTCGATCCGCGCGCGCACGCCGCAGCCGAACCAGCGCACGTGTTCGTGGACGAGGTCGATCTCGATCTCGCGCGCGCCGGGCGCCGGCGGGCCGAGCACCTCGAGCGGGACGATCGCCGACGCGCCCGGCGCGAGCGGCGCGCCGATCGGCGTGCGCATGCCCTCCTCGATCGCACCGCGCTCGCCGATCCAGCGGTACGCGAGGCGGACCTGCGGGCGCGCGTCCATGCCGCCGGGCCAGTGCGTCGTGCCGAGGTTCGTGACCTCCACGTCGAACGTGCGCCACTCGCCGGCGACGAGCCGCAGGTCGTCGTCGAGCAGCGCGACGCGCGCGCGGTAGTCGTCCTCGCCGAGCGTGCGGTCCTCGCTGCGGCTCATCACGGCGTCGAGGCCGGCGCGCTCGACGGAGCCGCACGCCGGGCCCGTCAGCCGCGGCGGGTCGAGGAACGCGGCCACCGCCTGCGCGTCCTGCGGCGGTACCGCAGCGAGGCGCAGGTCGTCGCGCCGCTCGGGCAGGTAGTAGACCTCGTTGAGCGACAGCCCGTCGATGACGAGGCCGGGCCGGCCCGCGTCGTAGCGCGCCTGCTTGCGCTCGCGCGCCGCGTCGTCGTTGAAGAGCAGGTCGGCGTGGTACAGCGGGGCGCGCAGGAAGCGCCGCGCGCCGACGGCCTGCACCGTCGCGTGCATCTTCGACGGGAAGCGCAGCACGGCCGGGTCGTTGCGCAGCAGCCGCAGCGCGTAGTCCGGCCTCCACGGCCACTGCGCGAGGTAGCTGGCGCCGTCGGGATACAGCCAGCGGCAGGCGATCCAGGCGTGCGTGACGTCCCCGGCCGCGATCGTCTCGCCGACCTCCGCGGCGAGCCCGGCCGACGGCACCTCGTCAGCGTCGAGCTGGAGGATCCAGCGCCCGCTGCACTGCTCGCGCAGCCAGGCGTACGTGCGCGCGAACGAGCCCGGATAGGGGATCGGCAGGACGCGGTCGGCGACCCGCCGGTAGCCGTCGATCCACTCCGGATCCATGCGGTCGTCGACCGCCAGCACGACCTCGGGATCGAGCGCCCGAAGCGGCGCGAGCGTCGCCGCGACGCGCTCGGGCGGGACGTTGACGAGGCAGCAGAACGTCAGCTCGCGGTGCATGCGCGCAACGCCTCGGTCGCCGCGCGCAGCTCGGCGTCGTCGCACGCGCGCCAGTGGTCCAGCCGCTCGCGAGCGCGCCGGACCTCCGCCGCGAGATCGCCGCCGGGCGCGAGGAACGAGCGCGCGATGAGCGCCGCCGAGCCGCCGAGCCGGGCGTGCTGGGCATACACGAGGTCGGGCGGGACCGGCACCGACGTGTCGCCGAGCCGGCCGAGCCCGCCGAGGCCGAGCGGCAGCCCCGCGTCGTGCACGCGCTCGGCCACGTCCTCCATCAGCGGCGTGGCGAGCAGCGCGAAGCGGTTGGGCGCGCCGATGCTCAGCGCGAGGTCGTTCAGGCCGACGTGCAGCTCGTCGATGCCCTCGACGGCGAGGATCTCGTCGAGGCGCTCGGCGGCCGCGATCTGCTCGAGCAGCAGCACCACGCGGGCGCGGCCGGCGACGATGTCGACGAACCGGGCGACCTCGTCGGAGGTCGTGAACATCGGCAGCATGAGCACCTGCACGCCGGCGGCGAGCAGGCGCTCGACCTCGCGCGACGTGCCCACGTTGAGCGGGTTCGTGCGGACGAAGAGCTGCGCGTTGCGCAGCGCCGCGCGGATCGCGGGCAGCCGCTCGGGGCGGTGATCGGACAGGCGGTAGCCGAGCCCCTGCTGGCGCTCCGCCTTGTGCAGGCGCTCGAAGTCCGGCCCGATCCGGTCGATCCCGCTCGCGTCGGCCTCGGCGGCCAGCGCCGGGTCGTCGGTCCACAGCGTCATCACGCAGTGACCCACCGCCGCCGGCAGCCTCAGAAGCGGTACGGAATCTCCTCGCAGTCGGGCTCCAGGCGCCAGTCGTCCGGATCCTCGTGGTCATAGCTGCGGTCGAAGAAGTTCACGAACGCGCTGGACTCGGGCTCGAGGTTCTGCAGGCCGTGCCAGACGCCGGGCGGCACGACGAGCAGCGTCGGGCGCATCGGGCTGAGGTGGAAGACCATGATCCGACCGTGCGACGGGGAGTCGTCGCGGCCGTCGTAGAGCACCGTCTTGATCGCCCCCTGGACGACCATGAGGTGGTCGGTCTTCATGCGGTGCATGTGCCAGGCGCTGAGCGTCCCCGCGCGCAGCGCGACGTAGATCATCTGCTCGATCGGCGCGTCGACCAGGCCCCAGCTCGCGCGGAAGACCTCGGTCATGACGCCGTTGCGCGTGACGAGGTTCGGGATCTCGTGCTGCTTGACGCCCGCGATCGCGCCGTCGCGCAGGACGGACCAGTCCTCAGCTACGTGGTGAACGTCCTTTGTCGCGCCCATCGGCGCGCATCCTAGTCGTCCGTCTAGCGGATGACGGTCTCGGGCGGCAGCGCCGGGGTCGCGGGCTCGGGCACGAACCCGCCGGGGCGCACGTCGGGCGGCAGTGGCACCGCGCCGGGGCGCTCGCGCCGCAGGCGCGGGTGGCGCGGGACGCCGTCGAGGTGCGCGAGGTGCTCGTC
>JBOGYT010000314.1:0-11364 GCA_050696955.1 Solirubrobacteraceae bacterium
CCCGCGACGTGCACGGCTCCCAGGACCGCGGCCACGCGCGCGCCAGCTCGCACGACGCATGCCGCCTCGCGCCGCTGAACCGTCGCGAGCGCGCCGAGCAGCGAGCCCGAGACGGCAGCCGTCTCGATCGCCGCCACCGCGGCGCCGAGCGGTGCCAGCAGCGCGGCTGCCAGGGCGTGCCACTGCACGGTTCCGAGCTGGGACTGCGTCCACGTGTCCCGCGAGCGCAGCAGGACGAATGCCTCGGTCGAGACCGCGAGCAGCAGGAGCGCCGCCACGAGCGCGGCGGGCAGCAGCCCGCGTGAGGCGCGACCGATCAACTCGCGCGTTCCGCGTCACCATGCACGAGGCGCAGGTACGCGCGCTCGAGCCCGCGGACCCGGTCCGCCAGCGCGACGTCACCGTCGGCGACGGTGCCCAGCAGCTCGTCGAGACCTCCGCGGAACGGGATCCGCCCCTCCACGACAACGGCGATCGCATCGGCGATCGCCACGGCCTCGTCCAGGACATGCGTGCAGACGAGCACGCTGCGGTGCTCGCCCTGCTCACGCACGAGCGCCCGAAAGGCGCTCTGCTCCTCGGGATCCAGGCCAGCCGTCGGCTCGTCGCACACGAGCAGAGCCGGATGATGAACGATGGCGCAGGCGAGCATGGCTCGCCTGCGCATGCCACCCGACAGGCGGTTGACGGGCTTGCCCGCCACGTCGGTGAGCCGAACGGCAGCCAGGGCCGCGGCGACGCGCTCGGGACCATCGCGGCCGGGGACCCGCTGCAGCCACGCGGCGTACGCGACGACGTCGGCGAGCGCCACGCCGGCGGGGAGTGAGATCTCCTGCGGGACGTACCCGATCTGCGCGCGCAGCGCGCGGTCCCCACCGGCGGATCCATCGTCTCCGTAGAACTCCAGGGACCCGCCGTCGAGCGCGATCAAACCCACGAGCGCGCCGATCAGCGTGGACTTGCCCGCGCCGTTCGGGCCCAGCAACACCGTGACGCCGCGGCCGAGATGGAGATCGACGCCATGCAGCACGGTCGCGCCGCCGCGCACGACGGTGACGTTGCGTACTCGCACCTCCACGGCGCCAGCCTACGAGACCCGTCAGCCGGTGTTGTATTTCAAGGTTCCGTAGCGCGGCCTGGAGCAGGGGTCGGGCGTGAAGCTCCGGTCGTAGCAGAGATACGTCCTGGACTGCATGAGCGTCGAATCGGGGTCAAGTGCCTCCGAGGCCACGAAGCGCCGCTTCTTCACCGTCTTGCCCTTCTTCTTCTTCGGCATGTCGGGAAGCCGGTTGTGTCCGATCTCATGCCACTCCGCGCCCTCGCCCAACGACACACCGCCCGCGCCGACCGAGTAGCAGGTGTTCATGCCGGCAGCGCAGCGCAGCGCATAGAAGTCGATCTTGACGTACATCGTGTTCTTGCCCGTGTGCTGGATCGCTCGCGCGGTCACCGTCATGTACGCGGCGTCGTCGAGGAACGACCTCCACGAGACCTCCGCCTTGTTGCCGTTCTTCTTCCAGGTGAACTGTTGCCGGCGGCGTCGGCGGCGGGCGCGACGACCATGAGCGCGAACACGGCGACGACGGCGAGCGCTGCCGCCGCCGTGCTGCGGCGTCGTGCATGGCTCCTGGCGTCATCTTGCATTGCTGTCGCTCCTTACGTGGATGGATGCAGGGAGTGCGACGCTGAGGTCACGGCGGGCACGCTCGGATGCACGACCGCTCGATTTCCCACCCACGGGAGCCTTGGCGCACGCGCAGGATGAGGTCGGCGGGCAGCGCGCCATCCGAGGCTTCGACGCGCCACAGCGCCCGTCCCATCTCGTCGAGCTCGTCCGGGACGAGCTTCGCCTCGACGCGATCAGCCGGCGGGCGTCCGCCGGACCGCGCGCAGGCGGTCCGCACGACCTCGGCCGCGCCCGACTCGCCCGACCGGCTCAGCCGGCGCATGAGCGCTTCGCCCGACGGGCTGCAGCTCAGCGCCGCCTCCAGGTACGCCCGCACGACGTCCGCCCCGGCGTCGTCCTCGCGGTTGAGGCCGGCGACGTCCGGCAGCGGATCCCCCGCGCGCGCCTCGACCTTGGACTGATCGTCGTCACCGCCGAGCAGCGCGCTACCAAGCACAACCGCGCCCACCACGACCGCGATGCCGATCAGCGCCACGACAGCCCTGGATGAGCGCTTGGAAATGACTCCCTCTCCGTGGCGCCGTAGCGCCACACACCCCTGTTCATTTCCCCGTGGCCGCAGGCTATTGAATCGCCGGTCGCCCCCTCAGCCGGGCGCGAACGCCATGACCTCGACCCGATGCCCCGACGGCGAGCGCACGAAGCAGCGCGGCGAGCCCCAGTACTCGGTCCGCGGGTCGGGCTCGAAGCCCGCCGCGCGCAGGGCGTCGAGCGTCGCCTCGTACTCGCCGGCCACGACGGCGATGTGCCCGGACGGCGGCACGACGGGGTCATCGGCAAACAGGAGGTGCACCTGCGTCGATCCGCTCTGCACCCACACGGCCCGCTTCGCGAGCGCCTCCGGGGGCTCGACGCGCGCGAACCCCAGCAGCGCCCAGAAGCGCTCGCACGCGCCGGCGTCCTCCGCGCGGATCTCGATCGCCACGTGCGCGATCACGACCCGGCCCGTACCCGCTCGACGTTGGCGGCATGAACCGCGCGCTGCGCCGCCGAGCGGCGCGCCAGCGGCAACTCGGCCTCGGGCAGCTTGGCGAGGTAGTTGACGTCCTCGCGCAGGATCGCCGCCGCGCGCGCGCCCTCGAGCACCTCGCCGTGGCCGGGCACGACGTACGCCGCCCCGTCGACGAGCGGCTCGAGCCGGCGCAGCGTCGCCAGGTAGGCGTCGCGCGAGCCGCCCGCGCTGAGCATCGGGACCTCGACCGGCGAGACGTAGTCGCCGGCGACGAGCACCCGCGCCCATCCGATCCAGAGCGCCATGCCGTCGGCGGTGTGGCCGTCGGCGGGATGCAGCTCGAGCTCCTCGTCGCCGATCTCGCAGTGGCCGGGGACCGGCAGCGCCTGGACCTGGCCGAGCGCGAGCGGCGCCGGGCGGTCGACGTAGTGCTCGTCGTCGAACTCGCGCATCTGGCGGGCGGCGACACCGGGATCGGCGGTGAGGCGCGCGGCCGTCGTCTCGGCCACCCCGAGGGCCGCGCCGGGGAAGGCCAGCCGGCCCAGCAGGTGATCCCAGTCGGCGTGCGTCGCGAGCAGCCCGGAGCAGTCGAAGCCGGCCCGCTCGAGCACCGCCGGCAGCAGGTCGAGCTCGTCGGGCAGCACGGGCGAGTCGATGACGAAGCACTCGGCGCCGTTGCGCACGATCGTGCACGTCGTCTGCCAGATGCGGCTCGTCGCGACGAGCACGTCGGAGTGCAGGCCGATGACCCGCACGCGGAGCTACAGCCCGAGGAGCTTGACCGCCTCGAGGAGGTTCTTCGCCTCGGCGGTCGGCTTCTTCTGGCCGGCCTCGAGCTTCTCCTTGTGGCGGTTGACCCAGATGACCGGGATCTTGTTCTTCACGGCGGGCTCGACGTCGTGGTAGTAGCTCGCCGAGACGTGGACCCAGCCCTTCTTGCCGCCCATGCGCCGCGCGCACTCGGTGAAGTGCGCCAGGTCGGGCTTGTAGGAGCGCACCTGCTGGGCGGTGACGACGAGGTCGAAGTCGTGCGGCAGGTGGCGCCGCGTCTGACCCAGCAGCTTGTCGTCGATGTTCGAGATGAGCCCGGTCTGATACTGCTTGGTGACCTTGTTGAGCTGGGTGTTCGTCTCCTTGAACGGCGGCCAGCGCTGCACGCTGTCGGGCAAAAAGCCCGAGCGCGACGGCTCCAGCGGCCAGTCCAGGCGCTTGGAGATCTCGACCGCCGTGCGCCGCAGCACCTCGGCATACAGCTCGTACGAGCCGCCCTCGATCTCGCGCTCGATCTCGTGGAAGTTCGCCAGCAGCGCGTGGCGGTCGATCGTGAAGCCGTCGCGCGCGGCCTCCTTCTCGAAGGCGTCGACGACCCCCTGCTCCCAGTCGATGAGCGTGCCGTAGACGTCGAAGGTGACGAGCGAGATCTGCTTGGGAAGCGCCATAGCCGCGGGGCATTGTAGGCACGCGGCGATCGTTGCCCCCCGCCCGGGCGCGGCGCGCTCGCGCTCCTGCACTATTGTCCGGCCGCCGATGGACCTCCTGGAGTACAAGGGCAAGCAGGTTCTGGCGCGCTACGGCGTGCCGCTCTTCGCGGGCAAGGAGGCGAGCACGGTCGACGCGGCCGTCGCGGCCGCCGAGGACATCGGCTGCCCCGTCGTCGTCAAGGCGCAGGTGAAGATCGGCGGCCGGGGCAAGCTCGGCGGGATCAAGATCGCCGACAGCCTCGACGAGGTGCGCGAGCACGCGACGAACATCCTCGGCATGGACATCCGCGGGCACACCGTCCACGAGCTGTGGATCCAGAAGGCGACCGACATCGCCAGCGAGTACTACGCGGCGATCGTCTTCGACCGCTCCGCCAAGGCGCCGCTCGTCATGCTCTCCACGCAGGGCGGGATGGACATCGAGCAGGTCGCCGAGGAGCACCCGGAGGCGCTGTCGATGATCCACATCGACCCGCTCGAGGGCTTTCAGCCCTACCACGCCCGCCGCCTCGCCTACGAGGCCGGAGTCGAGCCCGACGTCGTGCGCCAGGTCGGCGACCTCGTCGAGCGGCTCTACGAGGTCTTCACGAAGGAGGAGGCGACGCTCATCGAGATCAACCCGATGGTCGTCACGCCGGGCACCGCCGGCGAAGCCGGTGGTCGGACGGTCATGGCGCTCGACGCGAAGGTGACGCTCGACTCGAGCTCGCTGTTCCGCCATCCCGACAACGTCGTGCTGGACGACACGAGCAACGCCGACCCGCAGGAGCAGATGGCCGCCGAGCGCGGCCTGACGTACGTCAAGCTCGACGGCGACATCGGGATCTTCGGCAACGGCGCCGGCCTCGTGATGTCGACGCTCGACGTCGTCGCCCACGCCGGCGGCGCGCCGGCGAACTTCCTCGACGCGGGTGGCGGCGCGAAGGCCGAGGCGATCGTCGCGTCCGTCGAGGTCATCCTCTCCAACCCGAACGTCAAGGCCGTGCTGTTCAACGTCTTTGGCGGCATCACGCGCTGCGACGAGGTCGCGAAGGGGCTCATCGAGGCCTACGGGATCCTCAGCCCGAGCGTCCCGATCGTCGTGCGCCTGGACGGGACGAACGACGTCGAGGCGCGCAAGCTGCTCGCCGACGCCGACCTGCCGGGCGTCTACCCCGAGAAGACGATGGACGGCGCCGCGGCGCGCGTCGTCGAGCTCGCGCGGGGGGCCAGCGCGTCGTGAGCATCCTCGTCGACGAGGACACCCGGCTCGTCGTCTCCGGCCTGACCGGCCGCGAGGGCACGTTCCACGCGATGAACAACCGCCGCTACGGGACGAACGTCGTCGCCGGCGTGACGCCCGGCAAGGGCGGCCAGGACGTCGAGGGGGTGCCGGTCTTCAACACGTTCCGCGAGGCCGTCGCGGCGACCGACGCCAACACGGCGATGGTCTTCGTGCCGCCGCGCTTCGCCGCCGACTCGATCCTCGAGGCCGAGGACGCGGGCATCGAGACGATCGTCGCGATCACGGAGGGCATCCCGGCCCACGACGAGCTGTTCGTCTTCAACGCGCTCAAGCGCAACCCGGACGTGCGCCTCATCGGCCCCAACTGCCCCGGCGTCCTGTCGCCGGGCAAGGCGAACGTCGGGATCATCCCCGCCGGCTTCTTCAAGCCCGGCAACGTCGGCGTCGTCTCGCGGTCGGGCACGCTGACCTACCAGATCGGCAACGAGCTCGCCCAGAGCGGCTTTGGCAACTCGACGATCGTCGGCATCGGCGGCGACCCGGTCCCGGGATCGAGCTTCGTCGACATCATCGCGCTCTTCGAGGCCGACCCCGAGACCGAGCTCATCGTCATGAGCGGCGAGATTGGCGGCTCGGCCGAAGAGGAGGCGGCGCAGTTCATCGCCGCGAACGTCTCGAAGCCGGTCGTCGGCTACGTCGCCGGGCTGACGGCGCCGCCCGGCAAGACGATGGGCCACGCCGGCGCGATCGTGTCGGGCTCGAGCGGCGGCGGCCAGGCGAAGATCGACGCGCTCGAGGAGGTCGGCGTCCGCGTCGGCCGCACGCCGACTCAGGTGGCGCAGATCGCGATCGAGATCCTCGGCAGGTAGCGGCCGGTCGGACCGCCGGTCACGGCCCGCCCAGCAGGCGCGCCACCGCATGGTCCGGGCCGCTTGCGCCGGCGATGACGATCTTGCCGTCCGGCTGCAGGGCCATCGCATGACCGCTGTCCTCGCCGCCGAAGTCCGCCGGCGACGTGCCGCCGATGCCGAAGGACGGATCGAAGTAGCCCGGGGCGGCCAGCGCGACCCCGCCGGGTGCCGCCAGCGCCAGCGCCAGCGACTACGACGGCGAGCTTGGCCGCGCGCATCGCTGTTCGCGGTCAGGCGATCGTGGCCAGCCCGGGCTCGAGTCGCCGCTCGGCCGCGCCGGCCTCCAGCGGGTGCCCGATGAGGAAGCCCTGGACGAACTCGCAGCCCAGGCCGCGCAGGAGCGTGAGCTGGTCGTCTGTCTCGACGCCCTCTGCGACCACCTCGATCCCGAGGTTGTGCGCCAGGCCCACGATCGCCGTCACGATCTGGTAGGCGTCTTCGTCGGTCGCCATCGCCGCCACGAAGGAGCGGTCGATCTTCAGAGCGTCGCCCGGGAAGCCGCGCAGGAACGTCAGCGAGGACGCGCCGGTGCCGAAGTCGTCGAGTCGGGCGCGGACCCCGATGCGGCGGTGCAGCATCTCCAGAGCGGCGCAGACCGCGGCGGGATCCGCCGCCGCCTCGGACTCGGTGATCTCCAAGCGCAGCGCCTCGGGGCGGAGCCGGTGGTCGGCGAGGGCGGCCTCCACCTCGTCGGCGAACGCGGCGTCGAGCAGTTGGCGTCCCGAGAGGTTGACGGACATCGTCAGCGGCGCCGGCGCCCGCCGGCGCCATATGGTCAGCTGGCGGCAGGCCTCGCGCAGGACGATGCGCCCGAGCGGGTGGATCAGGCCGGTCTCCTCGGCGATCGGGATGAAGCGGTCGGGCAGCAGCTCGCCCGCGTCGTCGCGCCAGCGCGCGAGCGCCTCGAAGCCCGCCAGGCGCAGGCCGTCCCCGTGGACGATCGGCTGGTAGAGCACGACCACGCCGGTCGGCTTGCCCGGGCCGCCCAGTCCCCGCCGCAGCCGCGTCTCGACATCCAGCCGCGCCACCGCCGCCTCGTGCAGTCGCGCGTCGAACATGGCGTGGCGACCCTTGCCCTCGGCCTTGGCGCGGTACATCGCGGCGTCGGCGTCGCGGATGACGGCTCCCGGGCTCTCGCCGCCGGCCATCGCGATCCCGATCGACGCCGAGAGATACAGATCGCGGTCGTCGATCGGGAACGGCTCGGTCAGCGTGTGGAGCATCCGGCTGGCGATCTGCTCGGCCTCGGCGCGCCCGTGCAGCTCCTCCAGCAGCACGATGAACTCGTCGCCGCCGAGCCGGGCAACGGTGTCGCCGGGCCGCAGCCCGCGCTCGAGCCGGCGCGCCACCTCGACGAGCAGGCGGTCGCCGGCGAGATGTCCGAGCGAGTCGTTGACGAGCTTGAAGCGATCGATGTCGAGGAAGAGCACCGCGGTGCGCTCCTGGCCCTGGGTGCGGCTGCCACGGCGCATGGCGTGATGCAGGCGGTCGAGAAAGAGCACGCGGTTGGGCAGGCCGGTCAGCCCGTCGTGCAGCGCGTCGTGCTGGAGCTGGGACTCGGCTCGCTTGCGTTCGGTGATATCGGTCTGCGAGCCGGCGATCCGCGTCGGGCGGCCATCGGAATCGCCGACGGCCAACCCTCGGGCCAGCATCCAGCGGTAGCTGCGGTCCCGCGCGCGGACGCGGTGCTCTACCTCGAAATGCGCAACGTTGCCGTTCAAGTGTCCGGCGAGCGCCTGCTGGAAGCGGTCCAGATCGCTCGCGTGGATCCGGTCAAGCCACTCCGCCGGGGATGGGCCGATCTCTGAGTCGGTGTAGCCCAGCATCGCCTTCCAGCGCGCGGAGAGGTAGAGCTGGTCGGCGCGCAGGTCCCAGTCCCACAGACCGTCGTTGGCGCCCGCCATCGCCAGCGCGAAGCGCTCCTCGGAATCCGCCAGCGCCCGCAATGTCCGCTGGTGGGTGATCGCGTAGCGGATCGAGCGCTCGAGGGTGGCGCCGTCGATGCGGCTCTTGACGAGGAAGTCGGCGACGCCCAGCTCCGTCGCGCGGACGTCGACGTCGCGGTCCGCCCTCCCGGTGAGCATGATCACCGGGCTGTGGCGCTCGCGCGCGAGGATCGCGCGGGCCACATCCAGGCCCGTGTGCGCGGCAAGGCGGTAGTCGACGAGGTACGCGTCGTGGGCTCCGCGATCGAGATGGGCCGTCACCTCATCGAGCGTCCTCGCCCAGTCGATCTGAAACTGCGTGCCCTCGGTCGAGCGCAGCAGGCCGCGCGTGATCAGGACGTCGTCTTCGTCGTCTTCCACGAGCAGCACGGCGACGCGCTGCGACCCCGGCGCGGCGCAGCCGCTCACGACTGTCCGTTGCGCCGCGGGGGGAGGTCGACGATCTCAAGCCAGTAGCGCGAAAAGGCCTTCATGACCTCGACGAGCCCGAGGAACGTGACCGGCTTGCTGATGAACGAGTTCACCCCGAGCTCGTACGTGCGCACGACGTCCTCCTCGGCCTTGCTCGTGGTCAGCACCACGACCGGGAGCGTTCGCAGCTGCGGGTCGCCCTTGATCTCGCGCAGCGCCTCGCGCCCGTCCATCCGCGGCATGTTGAGGTCGAGCAGCACCAGGCCGGGCGGAGGCGCCGACGAGCGGTCCGCGTAGGCGCCTTGGTGGCGCAGGTACTCGAGCAGCTCGACGCCGTCGACGACCGTGCGCAGGTCGTTGTGCAGCCGCGCCTCGCGCAGCGCGTCGCGCGTCATGAGGCGATCGTCCTCGTCGTCGTCGGCCAGCAGGATCGTGATGGGTCGACCGCGGTCAGGCATGGGCGGGCACCCGCCCGTCGCCGTTCGACGGGACCGCCGCGTGGTCGTCACCGTCGACGCGCGGCCACGGGGGCGCGGCCGCCAGCGGGAGCGTCACCGTGAAGCGCGCGCCCTCCCGCTGCTTGGCCTCGGCGGAGATCTCGCCGCCGTGACGCTCGACGATCCGGCGGCAGAGGGCCAGTCCGATGCCCGTGCCCGCGTACACGTCGCGCGGGTGCAGCCGCTCGAACACGCGGAAGATCCGCTCCGCGTATTGCGACTCGAAGCCGATGCCGTTGTCGGACACCTCGAACGCGATGCAGTCCGGCTGCTCGCACTCGACCGGCGCTACGCGCACCGTGGGCGACACGTTCGGGCGATGGAACTTCAGCCCGTTGGCGATGAGGTTCTGCAGGAGCTGGCGCATCTGCAGCGGGTCGGCCTGCACCGTCCCGAGCGCGCCGATGGTCACGCTGCCGTGCGTTTGCTGCACGAGTCCGTCGAGATCCGCCGCGACGACCTCGCGTGCCACCTCGGAGAGATCGACGTCCTCCAGCTTCTGCGGCCGGGTGGACACGCGGCTGAAGTGCAGGAGATCCTCGATGAGCGTCGACATCCGGTTGGCGGAGCTGCGCATCCGGCGCAGGTAGTCGACCGCCTCCGAAGGCAGCTCGGCGGCGAAGCGGTGCTCGAGCTGATCCCCGAAGCTCTGCACCTTGCGCAGCGGCTCCTGCAGGTCGTGCGACGCCACGGACGCGAACTGCTCGAGCTCCGAGTTCGAGCGCGTGAGCTCGAGGTTGGCGTATGCCAGCTCCGCGTTCGTGCCCTCCAGCCGCGCGTTGGCCTGCTCGACCGCCGCCGCCGCGCGGAGCGTCCGCCAGAACAGGAACACCGCGGCGATCCCGGCGCCGGCCAGCGCCAGGAGCACGAGCCACTGCACGGCCGGGTTCGTGCCCTCGTAGAGGGTGCTCGAGGGCGAGGACAGCACCACGCGCCACGTGGAGCCAGCGACCGGCGCGGACGCGAACGTCCGATCGGTCCCAGCCGAGGCGAACTCGCCGCTGCGCGCGCCGCCCCGCAAGGCCCCAACGAGCCCCTGCTCGCGCACCGTGCTGCCGCCCGGCTGGCGGAGGGTCGGACTCCCGACGACCCGTCCGCGCGAGTCCAGCACGTACGCCGCCGATCGCCGCGCGTCCGGCAGGCTTCCCAGGTAGTCGCCGACGAAGCGCGAGATGAGCTGCGCCGAGAAGCCCTGGACGGCCACACGCGTGCCGAAGCGGGTCTTGAACGGCGCGGTGTACTCGAGCACGCCGGGAGTCCCGCGGACGTCGATGAAGTCCGACAGGCTGAACGGGCGGCCGGTGAGGGCCCGCCGGATGGACGCGGGCTTGGAGGCGAGACGAGTGCGGGCGTCCGCCGGCAGGCCGCGCGTGGCGGCGAGCACGCGTCCGCTCTCGTCGAGGATGACCGCGTAGGCGAGCCCCGACTCGCGCAGCTGGCGTTCGAGCCGGCGCTGATCGACAGCCTTGTCGCCGAAGCGGCGGCCGTTCTGTGCGGCGGACTGCGAGGCCGTCGAGGAGAACAGCGACTCGGTGAGCGCCGCCGAGATCTGCGATCGCTCGACGAAGCGGCGCTCTGCATCGCGCCGCTGGTCGGCATCCGACCGCGCCAGCGCGACGGCGAACAAGCCGAGCACCAGCGCCAGCAGCAGGACCGCCGTCGCGATGCTGGTGCGTGGCCTGCGAGTGGACATCCGGTTCCCTTCGTGGCGGAGGCGCGTTCCCGCTCCCGTGCGGGTGGTCGCGACGGCATGAGCCGTCTTGCGACCCATGAGCCACCGTAGACCGCGCGTCCCCGTCACTCAACGGCTCGCGCCGTCTTTCGTCGGATGTTGTTCAGCGCGGCGCCAGCTCTGGACAGGGGGTCGAGACGGACCGCGATCCGGTGTCGACGAACGTTCGGCACCCTGCCCTCATGGCTGGGTGACCTGCGTCACGGGCCGCCCAGCAGCCGCGCTACGGCGAAGTCAGCTTCGCTTGTACCGGCGACGACGATCTTGCCGTCGGTCTGCGGGGCCGCCGCCCAGGAGCGCCGGCTACGCAGGCCGCCGAGCGACCCTGGCCCGCCGAAACGGCGCGTCGAGCGCCGCGAACATCGCGAGCGCGAGCAGCCCGGTCGTTGCGATGTACCACGGCCACGGTCCCATGACGTCGAGCAGTGAGTCGTCGGGCTTGCGGCGCAGGAACATGTAGTTGCCGCCGGTCAGCACGCAGCCGGCGGCCGCCGCGACCGCGACGGCGACGGTGGCCGCGAA
>JBOGYT010000315.1:0-9028 GCA_050696955.1 Solirubrobacteraceae bacterium
CGTGAGGTGACGTTGGGCGTGCAACCGCGAGGCGCCGGCGTCGCCAGGCAAGGACGCAGGGAGCGTGCAATGGCAGGGCCATTGCCGCGACTGAGGACGCCGCATGGCGACGATCGGCGTCCGCGGTAACGCGTCCAACGTTGCCCTCACGGCTCACTACTAGAGGCTCATCACCGACAGCACGCGAGCGAGCGTCCGCGCGTGGCGATCCCTGGCGCGCTTGCGCAGTTCCCGGGCGGAGACGCGAACGATCTTGTTGTCGGCCGTGACCGAGACGCGCGTGCCGATCTCGCTCGCGCGCCAGACGACCTCGGCATCCTCGGCGGGCATGCGCACGCAGCCGTGCGAGGCGGCGTAGGCGGGCACGCTGCCGTACTGATGCAGCGCGATGCCGCCGTTGAAGTACTGCGCGAGCGGCAGCCATGCCTTGAACTTCCTCGACCAGCTCATGGGCACCTTGGAGTAGACGCTGAACTGCCCGAGCGGCGTACCGCCGCCGGCGCCGCTGGAGATGTGGATCGCGCGCGTCGTGCGCCGGTTGCGGGCGATCAGCAGCACCTGCGCGCGGACGTGGATCTCGAAGCCGGCACGGCGCGAGGAGGGCAGCGGGCGGGTTGCCCGGCGCAGCTCCCGCCGCGTGCGCGGCCCGGCGACCCCGTCCGGCGGCATCCCCTGCCAGCCCTGGAAAGCGACCACCGCGTGCCACGTCCGCTGGTCGAACGCGCCGCTCGCGGCGCTCCTGGGCAGGTAGCTCAGCTCCGCAAGGCGTTCCTGGAGGTGGCGTACGTCGACGCCGTTCATCCCGACCGTCAGCTTGCGCGCGGAGGCCGCCGGCGCGAGCGCCAGGCCGGCGATGAGCATCGCAGCGGCGACGGCGCACAATCGCCCGAGACCAGGCGGGCTTCGAGGGCGCGTGCGGGTTGCGGTCGGCATTGGCGAGCGGCTGACGGTGGGTCATTCGCACCGTACCGCGGCGACGCGCGCATTCCTGCTCGCGGCGGAGCCAACATTCGTCGAGCCACAGCGGGCGCCTGAGCTAGATGCCCCAGCTTCCTTGGCGGCGCGTGGCCGTGATCCAGGCGTGCTCGGTGTCGGCGTGAGCCAGGCTCGAGGGGTACGGCGGGCGCTTCCAGACATGGAAGCCCACGCTGCCGTAGTGCTGCCGCAGGTAGGCGACGAGGTCCCGGCGATGGCTCGCGCAGGCATAGCGCGGCGAGCCGTAGAGCCCGCGGGCGTGAAAGACGAGCCAGCGCCCGGGCAGCGCGTCCTGGTAGGCGCCCCACGTGTTCTCGCGCATCGCCGCCTCGAGGCTCAGCTGCGTCATCGGATCAGGCTGCTCGGCGCAGAACTGGCACCTGAAGATGAAGCGGATCGGCATCGCATGAGCGTAGCGAGCGCGGCGGGCGGGGCAAGCCGCCCGCTACACCGCGCTCGTCGCGAGGGCGACGAGGGCCGCGGCGGCGAGCACGACGAGCACGACGTCCTCGTAGCGCTCGCCGGCGAGTCGGGCGAAGAGGCGGCGGCCGAGGAGCTGGCCGGCGAGGCCGGCGGCGCAGAGCGCGCCGACGGCTTCCGGGACGTCGAACGCCCCGGCGATCAGCAGCGCGGGGACGCTCAGCAGCGCGAGCACGACGAAGACGGCGGCGAGCGTGTCGCGCATCTGCTCGGGCGAGGCGCCACGGGCGAGCAGGTGCAGGACGACGGGCGGGCCGCTGAGCGAGGTCGATGTGCTCAGCGCGCCGCTGCTGACGCCGGCGAGCGGCGCGCTCCAGCGCCGCGCGCGAGGGCGTCCGCGGACCGGTCCCGCGCCCCGCGCTCGCAGGCGCAGCGCCAGCCCGCCGAGCACCCCGGCCGCGACGAGCAGGGAGAGCAGGCGCTCGGGCAGCTCGCGCAGCGCGATTGCGCCGAGCGCGATCCCGGGGAGTGACCAGGCGACGAGCGCCAGCGCGTCGCCGCGCAGGACGCGCGGGACGCGCCCTTCGGTCGCGAGGGTCAGGAGGCCGATCTCGACGCCCAGCAGGACGCCGGCGGTCACCGCGGCCTGCGGCCCGAAAGCGGCGAACATGATCGGCGCCGCCACGAGCGCGAAGCCGAAGCCGGTCGCCGACTGCAGGCTCGCGCCGAGGAAGACCGCGACCGCGGCGAGGACGGTCAACGGACGAGCAGCGAGCGGCCGGTCATCTCCGGCGGCGGCTCGATGCCGAGCAGGTCGAGCGCGGTGGGCGCGACGTCGGCGAGGATCCCGCCCGCGGGATCGAGCTGCGCCCCCTCGACGGTGACGACGAACGGCACCGGGTTGAGCGAGTGGGCGGTGTTCGGCGAGCCGTCGGGCTCGAGCATCTGATCGGCGTTGCCGTGGTCGGCCGTGACGATGCAGGCGCCGCCGGTCGCCTGCACGGCCTCGACGATCCGCTGCAGGCACGCGTCGACCGTCTCGACGGCCTGGGTCGCCGCGGGGATGTCGCCGGTGTGGCCGACCATGTCCGCGTTGGCGAAGTTGATGATCGCGAAGCGGTAATCGTCGTCGCGCCACGCGTCGACGAACGCGTCGGTCGCCTCGGGCGCGCTCATCTCGGGCTTGTGGTCGTAGGTCGGCACGTTGCGCGGGGACGGCACGAGCCGGCGCTCCTCCCCCGGCTCCGGGTCCTCCTCGCCGCCGCCGAAGAAGTACGTCACGTGCGGGTACTTCTCGGTCTCGGCGACGTGCAGCTGCTGCCCGCCGCCGGCGGCGATCACGCGCGACAGCGTCACCGGCGGCCGCCGCGGCGCGAACGCAACGGGGAAGCTCCAGTCCTCGTCGTAGGAGGTCAGCGACGTATAGCGCTCCACCGGGGCCTCGCCGCCGCGGTCGATCGTCGCCATGTCGGGATCGGTGAGCGCCGACGTGATCTCACGCATGCGGTCGGGCCGGAAGTTGAACGCGATGACCGAGTCGCCCGCCCGGATCGTGCCCTCCGCGCCGACGGCCGTGGGCAGGATGAACTCGTCGGTCTCGCCGCGCTCGTAGCCCGCGCGGACCGCCTCGCCGGCAGTGGCGGCGGTGTGGTCGGAGAGCCCGCGGACGAGCAGGTCGTAGGCCTGCTGCACGCGGTCCCAGCGGTTGTCGCGGTCCATCGCGTAGTAGCGCCCGACGACGCTGGCGACGCGCCCCGTCTTGGCGTCGGCGCACGTGCGCTCGACCGCCTCCAAGTACCCGGCGCCGGCCGTCGGCAGCGTGTCGCGCCCGTCGGTGAACCCGTGGATGACGAGATCCTCGACGCCCGCGTGCGCGGCCATGCGGATGAGCGCCTGCAGGTGCACGATGCTCGAATGCACGCCGCCGTCGGAGACGAGGCCGACGAGGTGCACGCGCGGCGCGGCGCGCATCGCGGCCGCCAGCACCGCGTTGCCGCCGAAGTCCGGCTGCGCGGCGGCCTCGTCGATGAGCGTGAGCTCCTGCTTGATGACCGCGCCGGCGCCGAGGTTGAGATGGCCGACCTCGGAGTTGCCCATCTGGCCGGGAGGCAGGCCGACGGCCTCGCCCCACGCGGTCAGCGTCGTGTGCGGATAGCGTTCCCAGAGCCTGTCGAAGACCGGCGTGTCCGCGAGCGCGACGGCGTTGCCGGGCCCTGCCGGGGCCAGGCCCCAGCCGTCGAGCACGACGATGCAGACCGAGGAGGGCGCGGTCACGCGGCGGCCGCGGGAACCGCAGCGTCGATGATCTGCGCGAAGGCGTCCGCGTCCAGCGAGGCTCCGCCGACGAGCGCGCCGTCGACATCGGGCAGCGCGAGCAGCTCGGCCGCGTTGTCGGCGTTCACCGAGCCGCCATACAGCACGCGGGCCGCGTGCGCGGCCTCGGGCGCGCGGTCGCCGATCAGCGCGCGGACGAACGCGATCGCCTCCTGCGCCTGGTCGGGCGTGGCGACCTTGCCCGTGCCGATCGCCCAGATCGGCTCGTAGGCGACGGTGACCTCCGCGATCTGCTCTGCGGTCAGCCGCTCGAGCCCCTCCTGGACCTGGTGGCGCAGCTTGCGCTCGGTGTCGCCGCGCTCGCGCTCCTCCTCCGTCTCGCCGACGCACAGGATCGGCTTCAGGCCGGCGTCGAGCGCCGCCGGCACCTTCAGCGACAGGGCGCGATCGGTCTCGTCGTAGTACTGGCGCCGCTCGGAGTGACCCAGCACGACCCCGTGGACGTCGTGCTCGGTGAGCATCGGCGCCGACACCTCGCCGGTGTACGGGCCTTCGGGCTTCTCGTGCATGTTCTGCGCGAAGACCTCGACGCGCGATCCACGGGTCGAGTCGACCATCGCCTGCAGCGCCGTGAAGGGGACGCAGATCGCGACGTCGACGCCGTCGATCGAGGAGACGCGGGGCAGCAGCGCGGCGATGTACTCCTCCGCCTCGGCGACGGTCTTGTGCATCTTCCAGTTGCCGGCGATGAAGGGGGTCCGGCTCATGGGCGCACCAGCTTAGATCGCCCTCACGAGCTCAGGACCTTCAACCCCGGCAGCTCGCTGCCCTCGATGAGCTTCAGCGACGCCCCGCCGCCGGTCGACAGGTGCGTGACGCTGTGCGACAGCCCGAAGTCGCGCAGCGCCGCGCCCGAGTCGCCGCCGCCGACGACCGTCGTGTCCTCCGACGCCGCCAGCGCCTGCGCGATGGCCAGCGAGCCGGCCGCGAACGACTTGTACTCGTAGGCGCCGATCGGGCCGTTCCAGAAGATCGTCCTGTGCTCGCGGATCTCGGCGACGTAGCGCGTGCGGGTGCGCGGCCCGATGTCGAGCTGCATCCAGCCGTCGGGGACGTCGATGCCGTTGAGGATCCGCACGTCGCCCTCGTCGGAGAACGCCTCGGAGAGGACGAGGTCCTCGGGCAGGATGAGCTTGCCGTTGGGGTAGTCGTCAAGCTCGAGCGATTCGCGCGCGTGCGCGATGCCCTCGTCCTCGCACAGCGAGTCGCCCGTGCTGTGACCGAGCGCCGCGAGGAACGGCGTCGCCATCGCGCCGCCGATGAGGATCGTGTCGGCAAGATCCAGGAACTTGTCGATGACGCCGATCTTGTCGGTCACCTTGGCGCCGCCCATGATCGCCAGGAACGGGCGGTCGGGGTGGTGCATGATCAGCCGGATCGTGTCCACCTCGGTCTGGAACAGCAGACCCGCCGCGGAGTGCTCGACGAGCGGCACGATGCCGGCCGTCGAGGCGTGCTCGCGGTGCGAGGTGCCGAACGCGTCGTTGACGTAGTAGTCGGCCAGGCTCGCGAGGCGCCGTGCGAGCTCGGGGTCGTTCTTCGTCTCGCCCGGCTCGAAGCGGATGTTCTCGAGCATCACGACGTCGCCATCGGGGACGTCGTCGATGTCGTCGGCGAGCACGACGTCGGTGTGCAGGAGCTTGGATGTGCGCTCGGCCACCGGCTTGAGCGAGAACTCGGGCTCGTGGTCCTTGGGACGGCCGAAATGCGAGACGAGCAGCAGCTTCGCCCCGCGCTCGCGCAGCTCCTCGAGCGTCGGAAGCGCGCGGCGCATGCGCGCGTCGTCGCGCACCTTGCCGTCCTGGATGGGCACGTTGAAGTCGACTCTGACCAGGACCCGCTTGCCGTCGATATCTCCGAGGGAGTCGAGCGTCCTCACTTACAGGACCTGCTGTAGGACGTCGACGCAGCGGTTGGAGTAGCCCCACTCGTTGTCGTACCAGGACACGATCTTGACGAGCGTCCCCTCCATGACGGAGGTGAGCCCGCCGTCGACGATCGAGGAGTGCGGGTTGCCGACGATGTCGGACGAGACGATCGGATCCTCCGTGTACTGGAGAATGCCCTGGAGCTCGGCGCCGGCGGCCTCGGCGAACGCGCCGTTGACCTCCTCGACCGTCGTCTCGCGCTCGGAGACGAACGTCAGGTCGACGACGGAGCCGGTCGGGACGGGTGCGCGGATCGCGAAGCCGTGCAGCCGGCCGTTGAGCTCGGGGAGCACGAGTCCGACCGCCTTGGCGGCGCCGGTCGACGTCGGCACGAGGTTGATCGCGGCCGCGCGGGCGCGGCGCAGGTCCTTGTGCGGGCCGTCCTGGAGGTTCTGGTCGGCGGTGTAGGCGTGGATCGTCGTCATGAGCCCGTGCTTGATGCCGACCGCCTCGTGGACCGTCTTCGCGAACGGGGCCAGGCAGTTCGTCGTGCACGACGCGTTGGAGATCACGTCGTGCTGCTCGGCGTCGTACTGGTCGAAGTTCACGCCGAGCACGACGGTGATGTCCTCGTCGGATGCGGGGGCGGTGATGATGACCTTCTTCGCGCCGGCCTCGAGGTGCTTGGCGGCGGCGTCGCGCTTCGTGAACAGGCCGGTCGACTCGAGGACCACGTCGACCTCGAGATCGGCCCATGGGAGCGCGGCGGGATCGCGCTCCTCGAGGACGATGATCTCGTTGCCGTCGACCGTGAGGCCGTTGTCGGTGAGCTCGACCGTGCCGGGGTAGGGGCCGAGGATGGAGTCGTAGCGGAGCAGGTGGGCGAGCGTCTCGTTGTCGGTCAGGTCGTTGACGGCGACCCAATCGATCTCGGCGCCCGCAGCCTGGGCGGCGCGGAAAACGTTACGGCCGATGCGGCCGAAGCCATTGATTCCAACGCGTACTGGCATGCTTGGTAGGTCCTTTGTAAGGGGGTTCTCTGCTTGGGATGTACCCGGCGGGACCTCCCCGCCCGTCGCCGGGCCGAGAAATCTATCGATCCGGGACGGAAGTACCCGTTCTCACCTACCCCCGCCGGGGGATCGCCATGTGCCGTAGCGCCGTTTGCGTGAGGCACCCGGCGGCTACGTCACCGGCATGGCTCGGGAGCGCGTCGTCGTCACCGTCGGTCCGCGCACGGTCCTCATGGTCGTGGGCATCCTGCCGGCGGTCGCCGCCACGGTCTGGCTCGTCATCGTCGCCGAGCGGGTGCTGATCTGGACGCTCGTCTCGCTGTTCCTCGCGCTGGCGCTCGATCCGGCTGTGGAGTGCTTTCAGCGCCACGGGCTGCGCCGGCGCGGGGCCGCCGTCGCGGTGGTCTACCTCGCCGTGACGGCCGTCATCGTGGGCATGGGAGCGCTCACCAAGGGGCGCGGGCCGCTCGGCTTCCTCGAGCGTGAGTACAACGTCGTGGAGCGGGTCGAGAAGGCGGTCGACGGTGGTGGCGGCGGCGGCGCACTGGCCGGCGGCGCGAGCGCTGCGCTCGACGTCACGCGCAGCGTGGTGACGTTCATCGCCGGCGTCCTGACGATCACCTTCCTGGGAATCTGCGCCGGCCCGAAGGCAAGAGCGTCCCGCGACCTGAGGTCAGTCCTCGAGCTCGCGCTCGATCCGGCGGCAGATGACGTCGCTAGGAGAGCGACTTGACCGAGAAGACGCGGTGTGGCTCGTAGCCCAGCTCGCGCCAGACGGCCTCCGCCTCCGGGTTGCCGGCGACGAACGCGAGCTCGGCGAGCGCGACGCCGCGGGCGCGGAACTCCGCCTCAGCAGCCGCCGTCAGTCGGGCGCCGGCGCCGAGCCGCCGCGCCTCGGGCTCGACCCAGCAGCAGACGATGTGGCCGACGCGCTGGGGAGACCATCCGACGCTCGCCGGCCCAACCCGCGCGGCGAGACAACCCACGGGCGCCGCGTCCCGGGCGATGAAGGCGAAGCTGTCGGCGTCGGTCAGAAACGGCCGCGCGACCGGAACCGCGGCCTGCGCGCCCGTCGGCAGATCCCCCACGAACGGGTTGCCCCTCGTTGCGCGCAGGTGGTCGGCGAGCGCGGCGAAGGCGTGGGCGAGATACGTCAGATCGTCGGGGGTTGCGAGGCGGATCTCGATGCGGCGCAGCCTACGGGGAGCTGCGCAGGACGCCGCCCAAACGAACGCGACAGCCGGCGCACCGGCGCCTACTATGAGCGCATGGCCGGTGGGCCTGACACCGACGCGCTCGCGGCAGATCTCGCGGATGCGGGTGTCGTCGGCCTGACGATCGCATGGGCGGACAACAACGGCATCCCGCGCTCGCGAACGGTGCCGCTGGAGCGACTCGGCGACGTCGCGCAGCGCGGCGTCGGGATCACGACGCTGTTCGCGGTCTTCGACTCGCACGACGCGATCACGTTCGCGCACGACGGCCTCTCGACGCCGTCGGGCGACGTGCGGCTCGTCCCGCTCCTCGATCGCGTCACGCCGCTCGCCGGCCAGCCCGGCTTCGCGTGGGCGCCGGGCCGCCAAGTCGCGGCCGACGGCTCGCCGTGGCCGTACGACCAGCGCGGGGTCCTCGACGCCCAGGTCGAGCGCGCCGCGCAAGCGGGGCTCGAGCTCCGCGCCGGATTCGAGCTCGAGTTCTTCGTCGGCTACGAGGGCGACGAGCTGCGGCCGGCTCACAGTGGTCCCGCCTACAGCCCGCATGCGCTGCTCGCGGTCGACGAGTTCGCGGCGAACCTGCTCGAGGACCTGGCATCCAACGGGCTGCAGATCGGCCAGCTGCACGCCGAGTACGGCCTCTCGCAGATCGAGCTCAACCTCGCGCCCGCCGACCCGCTGCGCGCGGCCGACGACCAGCTCCTCGCGCGCCAGACGATTCACGCCGCCGCGCGCGCGCAGGGATTGCGGGCGAGCTTCGCGCCGCTCGTCACCGCCGACGGGGTCGGCAACGGCTGGCACCTGCACACCTCGGTCTGGCGCGACGGCGACAACCTGCTGGCCGGCGACGCCGAGACGGGACCGGGCGGCGACGGCGCCGCGTATCTCGGCGGCCTGCTGCGCGACCTGCCGGCGATCGTGGCGCTGACCGCGCCGAGCGTGCCGTCGCTCACCCGGCTGCGCCCCGGCTACTTCGCCAGCGCGTACGCCTTCTGGGGGATCGAGAATCGCGAGGCGTCGCTGCGCTACGTGCCGGGATCGGACTTCATGGGCGCCGGGCACGCCAACGTCGAGCTCAAGGCGTGCGACGCCTCGGCAAACCCGTACCTCGCGCTGGCGGCGGTCATCGCCGCGGGGGTCGCCGGCATCGACGACCAGTTGCCGGCGCCCCAGCCGATCCAGGCCGACCCGGGTGGCTGGAAGG
>JBOGYT010000316.1:0-4610 GCA_050696955.1 Solirubrobacteraceae bacterium
CGTGCTGCCCGTCGACGAGCTGCTGCCGCGCTACGACCCGCTGCCGCCGCCGGCGCGCGCGCCGCTCGCCTGATCTTTTCGACGCTGTGACGGCCGGCGTGATACGAGGCGGTCCCACGTGGAAGAGCTCGGCGACGCGTACCGTCCGAACGCGGCCGACAATGAACAGGGGGAAGCGTTGGCGGCTTGGGCGCAAGCGCTGCCCGATCCCGCCCTGCTCGTGGACCGCGACGGCGCCGTCGTCGCGGCCAACGCGCTCGCCGTCGCGCTCTTCGGACGCGATGTCAGCGGCGGCCCCTTCGCCGGGATCCTCGACCGCGCGCCGTGGCCGCCGGCGGGATCGGCCGAGCCGCTGCACGCGGGCCGCGCCAAGGGCGAGGGTCGCAACGGCGTGCCGTTCGTCGTCGATGTGAGCTTCACCGCGCGGATGCCGAGCGGTCACCGCGTGGCGCTGCTGCGCAAACTCGACGCGACGCAGCTCATCGCCGAGTCCCAGCGGCTGCTCGACGTGGCGTTCGCCTCGGCGCCGATCGGCGTGGCCCTCTTCAACCCCGACGGCCAGTACCTGCGCGTCAACCCCGCGCTGTGCCGTCTGCTCGACCGCTCCGAGGAGCAGCTGCTCGGACGCCGCGATCAGGAGTTCACCCACCCCGACGACCGGGCCGAGGACGTCGAGGTGGCCTGGCGCGTGCTGCGCGGCGAGCTCGACACGTGGCAGACCGAGAAGCGCTTCGTGCGTCCCGACGGCAGCGTGGTGTGGGCGATCGCGAACCTGACGTTCCTGCGCGACGACGAGGGCCGGCCGCTCGCGTGGCTGGGCCAGTTCCAGGACATCACGCAGCGCAAGAGCCTCGAGCAGCGCATGCGACGCCTGGCCGAGGAGGACCCGCTGACCGGGCTGCCCAACCGGCGCAGCTTCGAGGGCGCGCTGCAGCTCGCGCTCGACCTCAACGATCGCCACGGCCACGTCGGCACGCTGCTGATGATCGACCTCGACGGCTTCAAGGAGATCAACGACACGCACGGTCACGCCGTCGGGGACGCCACGCTCGTCGCCGTCGCCCGCTCGCTGCGTTCGCGCCTGCGCCGGACCGACCTGCTCGCGCGCTACGGCGGCGACGAGTTCGCGGTGCTCCTGCGACTGACCCGGAGCGACCGCGCGCAGCACGTCGTTGGGGCGCTCGAGCGCGTCGTGCGCGACACGACCCTCGGGGCGGCCGGGCCGGCGATCTCGCTGACGGTGAGCATCGGCCTGGCGGAGTTCGGGCCGGACTCGGCGCAGACCCGGGACGCGCTGTTCGCCGCCGCCGACGCGGCGATGTACGAGGCCAAGCGCCGCTCGCGACCGGCGCTCGACTGACGTTTGGGCAGTCGCGGGGCGGGTATCGCGCCGCGGAGACCATCGAAAGGAGGTGAGCATCCTCGTGCTCACCATCTCACCCGCCGCCTCGGACGCCATCAGGCATCTCGTCGCGAGCACGGACATGCCCGACTCGGCCGGAATCAGGATCGCCGCGGGTGCGGAGACCGAGCAGGGAACCCCGCTCGAGCTCGCCCTCGTCGAGAACCCCAGCGAGAACGACGAGGTGATCGCCGACGATGGCGCGTCGGTCTTCGTCGAGCCGCGTGTCGCGGCCGCCCTCGAGGATGTCATCCTCGACGCCCAGGTCGCAGGCGACGAAGTCGCGTTCGTGCTGCGCGACGACGGCGAGATGGGCCTGCCGAGCGAGAACGGCGCGTCGCCCGGCTGACGAGCGGTCCGCCCGCGCGGGATCTAGACTGAGATCTCGTGCAACGTTCCCGCCACGGGCGCGTGGGCGAGGCCCGCGCCGCCAGCGAAGCCGCCTCCGGGCGCGCCAAGCAACGCGCCTTCTGCATCGCCGCTCTCGAGGAGGGCGACGATCTCAGCGAGCTGCGCGAGCTGCTGCGTACCGCCGGCGTGGCGGTCGTCGGGCAGATCGTCCAGCACCGCGAGCGCCCGCACCCCAACAGCTACCTGGGGCCGGGCAAGCTCGAGCAGGTCAAGGCGGCGGCCAAGGCGGCCGACGCGAACGTCATCGCCTGCGACGACGAGCTCAGCCCGCGCCAGGAGCGCAACCTGGAGGAGGAGCTCGGCATGCCGGTCGTCGACCGCACGACCGTCATCCTCGACATCTTCGCCGGGCACGCCCACAGCGCCGAGGGCAAGCTCCAGGTCGAGCTCGCCCAGCTCGAATACAACATGGCGCGCATGCGCGGCCTGTGGACGCATCTCGAGCGCCTCGGCGCGAGCGCCGCGCAGCCCGGCATCGGCGCCCGCGGACCGGGCGAGTCGCAGATCGAGACCGACCGGCGGCTGGCCCGCAACCGCATCACGGCGCTGCGCCGGCGCCTCGACGGGGTCGTCTCGTCGCGCGCCGTGATGCGCGCAGAGCGTGAGCGCGCGCACCTGCCGCAGATCGCGCTCGCGGGCTACACGAACGCGGGCAAGTCGACGCTGCTCAACCGGCTGACGGGGGCGGAGGTCGGCGTCCGTGACCGGCTGTTCCACACGCTCGATCCGACGACGCGGACGCTGCGCGTCAACGGCCGCCCGTACCTGCTGACCGACACCGTCGGCTTCATCCGCAAGCTGCCCCACCAGGTCGTCGACGCGTTCGCGGCCACGCTGACCGAGACGCGCGACGCCGACCTCATCCTGCACGTCGTCGACGCGTCGGTCCCGCAGGCCGAGATGATCGAGATGCTGCGCGCGGTCGACGAGGTCCTCGACGCCGTCGGGGCCGGCGAGCGGCCCCGCGTGGTCGTGCTCAACAAGGCCGACGCGCTCGACGCGGAGCGGCGCGACGAGCTGGCCTTCGCCCACCCCGACGGCGTGCTCATCTCGGCTGCCGAGGGCGAGGGCATCGACGAGCTCGGCGAGCGCATCGAGGAGGAGTTCCGCCGCAGCCTGCGCTCGGTCGAGCTGCTGCTGCCCTACGCCGAGGGCGCGAGCCTCACCGAGCTGCACGACGCCGCGGGCGACCTCGACCGCACCGACACGCCCGACGGCGTGCTCGTCCGCGCCCGGCTGCCGGCGACGCTGGCCGAGCGCTACGCGCGCTTCGCGGTCAACGGCGTCGGCTCCGCCGGCGGCGGCGACGCGTGAGGCTCGGCGTCCGGCGGCTCGATCCGGCGGCGAAGCTGCCGCTGCGCGCGCACGCCGACGACGCCGGCTACGACCTGCACGCGCTCGAGCCGGCCGTGATCGAGCCGGGCGAGCGGGCGCTGGTGCGCACGGGCATCGCGATCGAGCTTCCGCCCGGCCACGCGGGGCTCGTGCTGCCGCGCTCAGGCCTGGCGGCGCGGCACGGGATCGCGCTCGTCAACGCCCCCGGGCTCATCGACGCCGGCTACCGCGGCGAGGTGAAGGTGCTGCTGCTGAACACCGATCGTGCGACGCCGTTTGACATCGCGGCGGGCGACCGCATCGCGCAGCTCGTCGTCGTCGCGGTCGCCGGGCTCGAGCTCGCCGAGCTCGACGAGCTGGCTGCGACCGCTCGCGGAGACGGCGGGTTCGGCTCCACCGGAACCGGCTGAGGCTTTGGATCTAGTGATGACGCCGACGTGGCTGAGCGCGGCCCTCGTCCTCGCCGCGAGCGCGGCGGGGACGAGTCCGAGATCCGCCGGCTTCAGCTCGTGAAGCCGAACTGCTTGAGGTAGTCGCCCGCGATCTCGTCCGCCTTCTTCTTGTCGACGGAGAAGCGCGCGTTGAGCTCCTGCATGACCTCCTCGGTCATGTACTTCTGCACCTCCTGCACGACCTGCTGGCCGTCCGGCCCGAGCTTCTTGGCGACCTCGTCGCGCACCGTGAAGCTGATGTTGTAGGGCGGGAAGAGCTTCTTGTCGTCGTCGAGCACGACGTACTTGTCCGACGCCAGCGGCCCGTCCGTCGTGAAGACGAACGCCACATCGGCATCGCCGTTGTCGAGCGTCTGATACGGGTTCTGGCCGGGCAGGAACTTCTTGAACTTCAGCCCGTACGTCTGCTGGACCCCGAGCAGGCAGTCGGTCCGCTGGCGGCATTCGGGGTACCCGTTGACGGTCATGTCCTTGGCCTCGTCTGCGAGGTCGGAGATCTTCGTCGGGTTGCCGAACTTCGCCGCGCCGGCCTTCGTCATGCCCATGCGGTAGGTGTTCTCGAACGGCGTCGGCGGCAGCGCGGTGATGCCGACCTTCGCGTATGCCGCCCTGGCCTGCCCGTAGGCCTGCTGCGGCTCCTTCGGGACGTCGGGGAGCTTGACCTTGAAGAACGACGTGAGCGAGGTCCCGGTGTACTCCGGGTAGGCGTCCACGTTGCCGTCGCGCACGGCCTTGTACGCGATCAGCTCCGAGCCGAGGTCGAGATCCTTCTTGACCTTGTAGCCGGCGGCATCGAGCGCCTGGGCGTAGATCTCCCCGAGGATGAACTGCTCGGGGAAGTTCTTCGAGCCGACCGTGATCGACGTGCTCGCCGCCCCGGCGACCGGCTTGATCTTGTTGGCGGCCTTCTCCTCGGCCGAGAGCTCAGCGCTGTCTGCAGGCTGCGTTGTCGTGGCGGAACTGCCGCTGCTGTCCTTCTTGTCGTCGTCGCCGCACGCGGCGACGAACAC
>JBOGYT010000317.1:0-8324 GCA_050696955.1 Solirubrobacteraceae bacterium
TCACGATCGACGGTGACAACCAGCACATCTACAAGACCGCGCGCATCGGGGTCCTGCAGCCCGACGGGCTGATCAAGGAGGTCGGCGGGTCCGGCACGCCGATCAAGCCCGACCCGTACCTGAAGACCTACCCCTGGGCGAAGGACCTCTAGGGACCGGGCGCGGCGAGCGGAGCGACGCGATGGAGGTGTTCTTCAGCCAGCTGTTCGTCG
Organism: Solirubrobacteraceae bacterium; assembly: GCA_050696955.1. Lineage (GTDB taxonomy): Bacteria > Actinomycetota > Thermoleophilia > Solirubrobacterales > Solirubrobacteraceae > CADCVQ01. Next base: position 213 of record JBOGYT010000317.1, read on the forward strand.
GGCTGAGCATCGCGTCGATCCTGCTGCTCGTGGCGCTCGGGCTGACGTTCACGTTCGGCCAGATGAACGTCATCAACATGGCGCACGGCGAGTTCATCATGGCCGGCGCCTACACGACCTACGTGCTGCAGACGGCGCTCGGGACCGGCCTGCTCACGCTGTCGTTCGGCCTCGCGCTGCCGGCGGCGTTCGTCGTCGCCGGGACGATGGGGCTGATCCTCGAGTTCGTGCTCATCCGCCGGCTGTACGGCAGGCCGCTCGACACGCTGCTCGTCACCTGGGGCGTGAGCCTCATGCTCCAGCAGCTCGCGCGCGACATCTTCGGCGCGGCCAACGTCAACGTCGACTCGCCCACGTTCCTCGACGGCGGCATCACGATCGCCGGCGCGGACATGTCCTACTCGCGCCTGTTCATCATCGGCGTGGTCACGCTCGTCGTGATCGCGATCGCGATCTACCTCGTGCGCACGCCGGCCGGCCGGCGCATGCGGGCGGTCATGCAGAACCGGCCGCTGGCCGCGGTCAGCGGCGTGCGCACCCCGCGCGTCGACCGCACGACGTTCTTCATCGGCTCGGGCCTGGCGGGGGTCGCCGGCGTCGGGATCACGCTCCTCGGGCCGATCGGGCCGACGCTCGGACTTGCCTACATCATCGACGCGTTCCTCGTCGTCATCGTCGGCGGGCTGGGCCAGCTGCGCGGCGCGATCTTCGCGGCGCTCGCACTCGGGATGGCGAACTCCTTCATCGAGTACAACACGAGCACGAGCATCGCCAAGGCCGGGGTGTTCCTGCTGATCGTGCTGTTCTTGCAGGCACGCCCGCAGGGCATGGTCGTCCAGCAGCGCCGGGGGCTCGCGACATGAACGCCGTGGCGCGGATGCTGCCCGGCGCGATCAAGCCATCGGGGTTCGCCGTGCGCTTCGCGCTCATGGCCGTCTCGCTGCTGCTCGTCGCGCCGGCGGTGCTGTCGGACTTCCGGCTGTCGCTGCTGGCGAAGTTCCTGTGTTTCGCGATCGTCGCCGTCGGCATCGGTCTGGCGTGGGGCCAGGGCGGGATGCTCGTGCTGGGGCAGGGCCTGTTCTTCGGGCTCGGCGGCTACTGCATGGGCATGTACATGAAGCTCGACGAGGCGCCGGCCGGGCAGCTGCCGGACTTCATGACGTGGAGCGGCGTCGAGCACCTCCCGGCGCTATGGGAGCCGTTCCGGCACCCGTGGGTGGCGATCGGAGCGGCGATCCTCCTGCCGATGGCGATCGCGGCGATCCTCGGCGCGGCGATCTTCCGCCAGCGCGTGCGCGGCGCGTACTTCGCGATCCTCAGCCAGGCGCTCGCGGCGGCGTTCGTCATCGTGCTCGTCGGCAACCAGGGCCTGACCGGCGGCACGAACGGGCTGACGAACTTCCAGACGTTCTTCGGGCTGTCGCTGTCGAGCCCGGAGGACAAGCGGATCCTCTACTTCGTCGTCGTCATCGCGCTGCTGCTCGTCTTCCTGGCGACGCGCGAGCTCGTCCTCGGGCGCTACGGGCGGCTGCTCATCGCGTGCCGCGACGACGAGGACCGCGTGCGCTTCCTCGGCTACGACCCGACGCGCATCAAGCTCGTCGCCTACGTGCTGGCGGCCGGCATGGCCGGGCTCGCCGGCGCCCTGTTCGTCCCGGTCGTCGGGATCATCTCGCCCGCGCTGCTGGGGATCGTGCCGTCGATCGAGATGGTGATCTGGGTCGCCCTGGGCGGGCGCACGGCGCTGGCCTGGGCGGCGGCGGGCGCGGTCATCGTCAACTGGGCGAAGAGCAGCATCTCCGAGCAGTACCCGGCCACCTGGCTGTACCTGCAGGGCCTCCTGTTCGTCGTCGTGATCGCCTTCTTGCCCAAGGGCTTCGCCGGCCTCGCCGAGGGGCTGCGCGGGCTGCTCGCGCGGGCGCCGCTGACGCTGCCCCGGCTGCGCGCGGCCGTCAAGCCGGCGCCGAAGGCCGAGGAGGTCGCGTGACATGAGCGCACCGGCGCTGCTCGAGATCCGCGACCTGCACGTCGCGTTCGACGCCTTCCACGCCGTCGACGGGCTCGACCTCGTGCTGTCCGAGCACGAGGTGCGCTTCGTCATCGGGCCCAACGGCGCCGGGAAGACGACGCTCATCGACGCGATCACGAACCTCGTGCGTCCGACGAGCGGATCGATCGTCTTCGCCGGCTCGGAGCTCGTCGGCCGCAGCGAGCACGCGATCGTGCGCGACGGCATCGGCCGCACGTTCCAGACGCCGTCGGTCTTCGAGGAGCTCACCGTGCTCGAGAACATCGACATCGCCGCGAGCTTCCGGCTGCCGTTGCGCTCGCTCTTGCGCCGGCGGCGCGGGATGTCCGACGAGGTGTGCGCCGGTCTTGAGACCGTCGGGCTGCTGGAACTGCGCGACGAGCCCGCCGGCTCCCTGTCGCACGGCCAGCGCCAGTGGCTCGAGGTCGGGATGGTGCTCGTGCAGCGCCCGCGGCTGCTGCTGCTCGACGAGCCGGTCGCCGGCATGACCCAGAAGGAGCGGCTGCGCACCGGCGAGCTCGTCACGAGGATCGCGCAGGCGGGAACGACGGTGCTCGTCGTCGAGCACGACATGGACTTCGTGCGCCGCTTCGCGCACAAGGTGACGGTCATGCACGAGGGCAAGGTGCTGACCGAGGGCTCGGTCGCCGAGGTCCAGCGCAACGAGACGGTGCGCGAGGTCTACCTCGGCCGTCCGCGCGACGCCCGCGGGGCCGCCGAGGCGGTCGTATGACATCGAGTCATTGCTCGCCCGGCGCCCGCTCGGGCACGGATCGGAGCCGCTCGCGATGAGCGCGCTCGCCGCCCCCATCCTCAGCGTCCAGAACCTCGAGGTCGCCTACGGCTCGACGCAGGTGCTGTTCGGCGTGTCGCTCGACGTGCCCGAGGGCGGGCTGTGCTGCCTCATGGGCCGCAACGGCGTCGGCAAGAGCACGCTGCTGCGCACGATCGTCGGGCTCCAGCCCGTCGCCGGCGGCACGATCACGCTCGGTGGCGTGGACATCACGAAGCGCGCGGCGTTCAACCGCGTGCGGGACGGGATCGCGTACGTGCCGCAGGGCCGCGAAGCGTTCCCCTACCTGACGGTCTACGAGAACCTGCGCGTCGTCGCCGAGGCGTCCAAGGCGCCGGGCCTCGGCGCGATCGAGGAGGCGCTCGAACGCTTCCCGCGGCTGCGCAATCTGCTCGAACGGCCGGCCGGCTTTTTGAGCGGCGGCGAGGCGCAGCAGCTCGCGATCGCCCGCGCGCTCGTGACGCGGCCGCGGCTGCTGCTGCTCGACGAGCCGACCGAGGGCATCCAGCCGTCGATCATCCTCGAGATCGAGGACGCGATCGCCGAGCTGAAGCTCAACACCGGCATGTCGATCCTGCTCGTCGAGCAGTACGTCGACTTCGCGATGCGCCTGGCTGACACGTACGCCGTCATGGACGTCGGCCGCATCGTCGCCGGCGGCGACATCGCGTCCTTCGAGCGCGGGCGCGTGCAGGAGCTGATGGCCGTCTGACGGGTCGGACTGGCCGCGTGGACAGCGGGTCGGCCGTGAATTTCGACGCACGTCGCAGGCGTGGCGTGACGTGCGGCGCCTAGGTTCCGAAGCGTGCGCCTCTCCCCCGCCGACCAGGACAAGCTGCTCCTCGCGGTCGCCGGGATGATCGCGCGCGAGCGGCGCGGGCGTGGCGTGCTGCTCAACGAGCCCGAGGCGGTCGCGCTGCTGTCGTGCTGGGTGATCGAAGGCGCCCGCGACGGGCGCCGCGTCGTCGAGCTCATGGACGAGGGCCGCCGCGTGCTGAGCCGCGACGAGGTCATGGAGGGCGTGCCCGAGCTCGTCGCCGAGGTGCAGGTCGAGGCGACGTTCCCGGACGGGCGCAAGCTCGTCACCCTGCACGACCCGATCTCGTGATTCCCGGCGAGCTGCGGTGCCGGGAGGGCGAGCTCGAACTCAACGCGGGCCGCGCCACGATGATCGTCCGGGTCGTCAACGGCGGCGACCGGCCGATCCAGGTCGGCTCGCACTTTCACTTCGCGGCGGTCAACGACGCGCTCGAGTTCGACCGCGCCGCCGCGACCGGCTACCGGCTCGACATCCCGGCGGGAACGTCGGCGCGCTTCGAGCCCGGCGCGTCGCGCAGCGTCGCGCTCGTGGCGCTGGCGGGCGCCGGTGCCGTGCCCGGGCTACGGATATGAGTCGGATCGACCGGCGCCAGTACGCGTCGCTGTACGGGCCGACGGTCGGCGACCGGCTGCGCCTGGCCGACACCGAGCTGTGGCTCGAGGTCGAGGAGGACCGCTGCGTCGGCGGCGACGAGGCGGTCTTCGGCGGCGGGAAGACGATCCGCGAGTCGATGGCGCAGGGGACGACGACGTCGGCGCAGGGCGCGCCGGACCTCGTGATCACGAACGTCGTCGTGCTCGACCACGCCGGGATCGTGCGCTGCGACGTGGGGGTCCGGGGCGGGCGGATCGTCGCGCTCGGCAAGGCCGGCAATCCCGACATCTCCGACGGCGTGGATCCGGCGCTGCGAATCGGCCCGACGACCGACATCGTGGCGGGCGAGGGCAGGATCCTCACGGCGGGCGGCATCGACTGCCACGTGCACTTCATCTGCCCGCAGATCGTCGATCAGGCGGTGGCGTCGGGTGTGACGACGCTCATCGGCGGCGGCACGGGGCCGAGCGAGGGCTCGCGGGCGACGACGTGCACGCCCTCGCCGCGCGCGCTCGGCGAGATGCTGCTCGCGCTCGACGCGATGCCGGTTAACGTGCTCCTGCTCGGCAAGGGCAACAGCGTGTCGCGCGAGGGGCTACTCGAGCAGATCCGGGCGGGCGCGGCCGGGCTGAAGCTGCACGAGGACTGGGGCTCGACGCCGGCCGCGATCGACGCGTGCCTGTCGGTCGCCGCCGAGACGGGCGTCCAGGTGGCGATCCACACCGACACGTTGAATGAGGCGGGGTACGTGCAGACCACGCTCGACGCGATTGCCGGGCGCACGATCCACGCCTACCACACGGAGGGCGCGGGCGGCGGCCACGCGCCGGACATCATCGAGGTGGCGTCCTTCGAGCACGTGCTGCCCTCCTCGACGAACCCGACGCGGCCGCACACGGTCAACACCGTCGACGAGCACCTCGACATGCTCATGGTCTGCCACCACCTCAACCCGCGGATCCCGGAGGACCTGGCGTTCGCGGAGAGCCGCATCCGGGCGACCACGATCGCGGCCGAGGACGTGCTGCACGACCTCGGTGCGATCTCGATGATCGGCTCGGACTCGCAGGCGATGGGGCGCGTCGGCGAGACGATCGTGCGCACGTGGCAGACCGCGCACGCGATGAAGGCGCGGCTCGGCGCTGATTCGGGCGGGCGTGCCGACAACGAGCGGCTGCGCCGCTACGTCGCGAAGTACACGATCTGCCCGGCGGTCGCGCACGGGATCGACGCCGAGGTCGGCTCGGTCGAGGTCGGCAAGCTCGCGGACCTCGTGCTGTGGGATCCGGCGTTCTTCGCGATCCGGCCGCGGCTCGTCATCAAGGGCGGCGCGATCGCGTGGGCGCCGATGGGCGATGCGAACGCGTCGATCCCGACGCCGCAGCCCGTGCTGTCGGCGCCGATGTTCGCCGGGACCGGGCGGCTGGCGGCGCGCTCGTCGATCGCGTTCGTCTCGCCGCTGGCGCTGGCCGAGGGGGCGTTGGACGCGCTCGGGCTGGAGGCGTCGCTGCTTGCGGTGGGCGACACGCGGGGGATGACGAAGGCCGAGATGCCGCTGAACTCGGCGCGGCCGGAGATCCGCGTGGAGCCCGACACGTTCCGGGTGTGGGTCGGCGGCGAGGAGATCGCGCCGGCGCCCGCCGAGGAGCTGCCGCTGGCGCAGCGCTACGAGCTGTTCTAGTGGTCAGCGTGTTGAGCATGCTGCTGGCCGACGGGCGATTTCCGGCCGGCAGCTACGCGCATTCGCTCGGGCTCGAGCAGGCGGTCTGTGACGGGTTGTCGGCGGCCGACGTCGGCGACTTTCTTGCCGCGCGGCTGCGGCTCGTCGCGGAGCCGGAGGCGCGGATCGCGGTCGCGGCGCGGCGGGCGGCGGTGTCGCGTGGCGTCGAGGGCGCGCTGGCGGTGGAGGAGGAGTTCTGCGCGCGGTGCCCGAGCCCGGTGCTGCGGGAGAGCGCGCGGCGCTTGGGGGGCGCGCTGCTGCGGTCGGCGGCGGGGGTGTGGCCTTGCGCGTCGCTCGTCGACGGGTACCGCTCGGCTTCGCGCTGCACTCCGCGCCCGGTGGCGCTCGGCGTCGTGGCGGCTGCGAACAGTATCGATGACGAAGAGCTCGCGGCGGTTGCCTTGTATGACGACGCCGCGACGGTCGCGTCGGCCGCGCTGAAGCTGCTGGCGCTCGACCCGGCGGATGCGAGCCGGTGGGTGGCGGAGCGGGCGCCGTGGGTTGCGCAGGCAGCGCGTTGCGTGGCGGCGGACGAGCGGCCGCTGGCCGAGCAGCCGGCGCCCGCGGCGATCGGGTTGGAGCTCGCGGCCGCTGTTCATGTCGACCGGAGGGAGCGTCTCTTTGTCAGCTGAGCGGGCGTTGCGGATCGGCGTCGGCGGACCGGTCGGATCGGGCAAGAGCAGCCTCATCGCGGCGCTGTGCCGGGAGCTCTCCGGGTCGCTGCGCATCGGCGTCGTGACGAACGACATCTACACGACCGAGGACGCGGAGTTCCTGCGCGCGACCGGCGTGCTCGATGCCGCGCGAATCGTGGCGGTGCAGACGGGGTGCTGCCCGCACACGGCAATCCGCGACGACATCTCGACGAACCTGGAGGCGGTCGCGGATCTCGAGCTGGCGACGGGGCCGCTCGACGTCGTCTTCGTCGAGAGCGGCGGCGACAACCTGACGGCGATCTTCAGCCCGGCGCTGGCCGACGCGCAGATCTTCGTCATCGATGTCGCCGGCGGCGACGACGTCCCGCGCAAGGGCGGCCCCGGGATCGCGCGGGCGGACCTGCTCGTCATCAACAAGACGGATCTGGCGCCGTATGTGGGGTCGGATGTGGGGCTGATGGTGCGCGAGGCTCGCGAACGGCGCGGAGTGTTACCTGTCGCCGCGATCTCGCTCGCGCCGCGGGCGGCATGCGACGCCGTCGCGGGCTGGGCGCTCACGCAGCTGAGCGCGTTCAAAACGCATGGCCATGTGCATTCGAGCGTCGCCGGGATCACCGAGGCTCACCATCACGTTCACTGAACCTCGTGCCGCGCTGCTGGATGTCGAGCGTTGCGTGGGCGGCGGTCATGCGGTCGGGCGGTTGCGGCGGGGGGCGCGGCTGGCGCCGCGCGTGCTGGATGTGGGTCGTGGGGCGGTTTTGGCCTGCGTGCTGCCGACGCAGGCGGGCCCGCTGTCGGGAGATCACGATCGGGTACGGATCGTCGTCGGCGCGGGAGCGACGCTCGTCGTGCGGCCGGTCGCCGCGACGCTCGCGCTGCCGGGCAGCGCGCGCACGCGGCTGGACCTCGACGTCGCGGTGGGCGCCGGCGGGCGGCTCGTGCTCGAAGACGCGCCCCTGATCGTGGCCGGCGGGGCCGACGTTGTGCGCTCCACGACCGTGCGGCTGGCGGACGGCGCGATCGTGGCGCTGCGCGAGACCGTGGTCCTCGGGCGCGCCGGGGAGCCGGGCGGGCGGCTCGTCAGCTCGCTGCGGGCCACCGACGAGCGCGGCGTGGTGCTCCACGACGCCCTGCGACTCGATCCGGCGCAGGCCGACGACGCGCACGTCGCGCTGGCTCCCGGGCACCGCGTGGCGGGGACGCTGTGCCTGCTTGGCGTGGATGTTCCGGACGAGCCGCGGTGCGCCCTCGCGCGCGCCGGCGCGCTGCGCCGCGCCTCGGCGGGCGACACGGCCGAACTCGACGCCGAGCTGGCCGAGCTATGGGCGCGGTGGGCGCACGTCGCGGCTCCGGGCATCACCCCCTGAGTCGGTCCAGGCGGCCCAGACGCGGGCGAGCGATTGGTCGGGGTGTCGCACCGCCTGGTCCCACGTCACGCGGATGACCCTGTCGCCGCCGGCCTCGAGCAGCGCCTGGCGTTCGGCGTCGTCCTCGCGAGCG
>JBOGYT010000318.1:0-7650 GCA_050696955.1 Solirubrobacteraceae bacterium
CTTCTTATCCTTTCCGGACGTCTTCTTCTTCGGCTTCTTCGGCACGGCCAGGTGGATGTCCACGGCGGTGCCGCGCCGGCGCAGCGTCTCGGGCTTGGGGATCTGGCTGACCACCCGGAGCTTCGGATCGGGCTCCGGCGTGACCTCGCCGAGCGTGAGGTTGCGCTCCATGAGCCGCTTCTCGGCGTCGGCCGCGGTCAGCCCCTTCAGCCGCGGGACGATCATCCGGCGTGGCCCCTGCACCTGGACCGCGACGGCCGTGCCCGGCGCGACCTTGGCGCCCGGCGGTGGGCTCTGCGCGATGATCGCCCAGGCGGGGACGAGCTTGCCCGCGCTGCGCTCGACCTGCCTGCGCTTCTTCGCCTCAGGCGAGATCGCCCACTTCTTCAGCCCCCTGTGCTTGCGCGCGGCCTGCTCGGACGCCAGCGTGAGCCCGCGGTCCTGGAGCAACTGCTGTGCCGCCAGGCGATTGGGCGCGTTGGCCAGGTTCGGCACCTTGACGACGGTCGCGGCCTTCGGTTCGTCACCGCCGAGCAGCGCCAGCAGCGCGATGATCGCGATGACGAGCAGCGGCAGCACGATCGCCAGCCACCACGGCAGCCACGGCCGCTGACGGAAGGTCGCCTGCGCGGTCTGGACGAGATCCTCGGGCGTCAGTGCCCGCGCAGTGACCTCGAAGCGATGATCCTGCGGACGCCCGAGCCAGATCTGCCGCTTGGGGCGCACCGCCAGCGGGCTGTCCACGATCCTGCCGGGCAGGAGCTCGACCTCCGGCGCCGCGAAGCGGAAGCGGCATGCGTCCCCCGGATCGACGGCGGACTGGGCGACGACGACGGGCGCGTTGCCGGCGTTGTGCAGCCGCGCGATGAAGTTCGTGTCGCCGCGCCCCGCCGCGATCTGTGGCCGAACCCGTACGTCGATCTGCCCGTACGGCTCGATCTCCATCAGCAGCGGCAGGCTGGCGACATCGCGGGAGGTCCAGCGCGAGTGCACGACGAGAATAAGCGGCCATACACCGGCCTCGGCCACGGGCGCCCGCGGCGGATGCAGCTGGACCTCCACCTCCTGCTCGTAGCCGTCGTGCGTGCCGAACGGGATCAGGTCGACGGTGCCGGGCGTGACCGTCCACCACGCCGGGTCGGCGCCCTCGATCCGCAGCTCGTAGTTGTCGACGTGCGCGCCCTGGTTGCGCACGAGCGCGTGCACGGCGGCGCGGCCGCCCGCCGCGACCGTGATCTGCGGCGGGGCCTCGTCGGGGTTCAGATAGCGATCCGCGTCGTCGCGGCGCAGCAGCAGCACGACGGGCTGTCGCACGGACTCCGACGGTGACTCGACGCCGGTCTGCGTGACCGTCGCCTGCGGCAGCACCTGGGTGGCGGCGCGATCGGACGCAACCGCGCCGGGTCCGCCGGAGGACGGATCGTCGTCGGGCACGAGCGCGGCGCCGCAGAAGCAGTAGCTGCGGTCGTCGGGGTTCTGCTCTCCGCAGGAGCACAGCCTCATGGCGGGGTGACCTCGCTGGGCGGGGCAGCCGGACCTTCCAATCGGTAGGAGACGCCGACCGGCTTCATGTCGAGCACGATGCGATCGATCGCCTGACGCTGGCGGTCGTCGGCGGCGGCCTCCCACCGCACGACGAACGTCCCCGGCGGCGGCTGCCCCTCGGCATCGCCATCCGGCGACGCGGGGCCGGCGTTGTGGACCGTGAGCCCGAGCTTCGGAAACGACAGGCGCAGGGCGCGCTCGAGCCCGTCCTTCGTCCCGCGCTGGCGGATGACGCCGCCCTTCGTGCCACGCCGCTGGATGCGGCCGTCGTCGTCGCGCTCCTCCGGTGCCAGCACGATCGCGTTCTTGACGAGCTCACGCCGCGCGGGCAGGTCGACCTCCTCGTCGATCCACAGGCCGAGCCAGGACGCGATCGCGGCGAGCAGCTGCGGCGGCGCGACGTCGGGATCCAGGTGCGCGTGCAGGTTGTCGAGCATCGCCACGATCGGGTCGAGCACCTCCTCCAGCGCGCCGACGAACCCCATCGCGAACGAGTCCGGCTCGCGGTACATCGTGGGCAGTCCGGCGCGCAGGTACTCGCGCTGCGATGCCGTCCGCACGCCGTCCGCCTCGCTGGGATCGGTGGCACTCACAAAAGGACGCTCTCCAGCGACTGGGCCAGGACCGTGTGCTCCCCGGACACGATCGTTGCGGCCGGCCCCAGCTCGAGGCGCGGCCCGATCGGGGTCTGCTCGTTGCGCTTCGTGGCGGGATCGAAGCGGTACATGCTCAGGCTCGTCACCGCGTCGATGTCGCGCATGCCTTGGATGACGCCGTAGAGCTCGCCCTCGGTGAGGTCACGCCCGAACGGCCAGCCGCCACCGTTGCCCTCCACTGTGCCGCCCGTCCACGGGTGCAGGTAGGCGTGCAGCTTCTGTTCCACGGCGCGCTGGGCGGACGGCGCGTCGGCCCCGGGCGCCACGCGCACATGGGCTTCGACGCTGACCCAGATGAGGGCGACCGGCCTGACCGGCACCGGCGGGCTGCCGAGCAGGCGGCGGTGATCGAGCGCGGCCCGGACCTCGTCGCGCAGATCCTGTGGCGGCAGGAGATCCGCCCTCGCGGGCGCCGACGCGGTCTCGCTGGCCACGGGGAGGATGTGCACCGTGACGCCCTCCGCGGAGTCGACGCAGATCGCGCGCGCGACGCGACGGTTCTCCTCGGCGAAGAACTTGAAGTCCTCGGCCGTGACCGCTCGGTAGGTCGCGCGCAGCTCCAGCGCGGCGCGCTCCTCGGCGCGCTCGAGCGTCTCGGCGTCGACGCCCCCGCGTGCGGGAGCGGGATTCGTCACCGACGCAACGCCCTTCACCGCGGTGCGCAGCACGCAGATCGCGTCGGCGCCGACGTTGCCGCGCTGTCCTCCGCCGTGGCGGTAGCTGATGCGCAGGGTCGCGCCCTTGCGCGGGATGGCCCCGTACTGCTTCCAGCTGCCGTCGTCCTGCCGGATGGCCGGGCCGAACTCGATCTCGCCCGCCACCGGGTCGAACGTGAAGTGCTTGTCGTTCGGCTTGCTGTCGCCGAACGAGTCTTGCCGCTTCCAGGGCACCCAGTCGCTGTTCGCGTCGGTGCGCACCTCGAGCGTCTCGTCGCTTCCCTCGAGCGGCAGCGCCGGCGCGTGGCGCACGTGAAACGACTGGCTGGCCGTCCCGTCGCTGTGTCCGATCGTCTCGTGCGGCACGCTCGCCGCGTGTCCGACCTCGACCAGCGCGCCGACGACGGCGCTCGAGATCCGGGTGATGCGCGGCGACGCGTTGTACGGCGGGCCGCCGTTGCTCGCGCGCGTGTTGTGCACCACCCGGCAGCGCAGCCAGTGCAGCGGACGAGCATCTCCTTCGATCCTCGTCTCGGCGCTGCGCTTGGGCAGCTGGAGTTCGACGATGCCGCTGCCGTAGTTGAAGCCGCCGGTTCCATCGGCCAGAACCGTGGCCTGCTCCCACTGGCCGCCGGGCGCGAAGACCTCCCACACCAGCGGCGGGCTGTCCGGCCTGCTGCCCACGCCCTGCGCGCGCTCGGCGCTGACGTCGACCTGGAGCACGAGGCGGTCGAGCGGAGCATCGAAGCCGAGGTACAGGGCCTCCCCCTCGACCGGCAGATCGGAGAAGGGGAGTTGCTCCTGGCCCTGGGGCCGCGCCTGGCCATCGGCGCTGACGCCGATGTGGTCGAATCTGCCGGCGCGGTAGCGCGTGTAGGCGGCGAGCTTCACCGGGCGGATGACGAAGGTCTCGCGGACCTCGAACACGACCGGCTCCTCGGCCGGGCTGCGGCGCGTCGCGACCTCGGTCGGCGTGCGCGGGGTCGCGACCGTCGTCCGCGCGCCAGTGGTGGCCCGGCGGCCCTCGATCGTCACCCGTCCGGTCGCCGGGCTGGCGAGCCGGAAGCGGACATCGGTGCTCGCGGCCCTGGGCGCGTCGAGTGCAATGCCCAGCAGGTCCAGCAGCGCGATGTGCACCTTGCTGGGAAGCCTGTTGATCCGGTAGACGAGCATCTCGGTCATCCAGGCGAACAGCTCGATGAGCGTGATGCCGGGGTCGGAGACGTTGTGGTCCGTCCACTCCGGGCAGGTGCGCGTGATGCGCTCGCGCGCTTCGCTGACGAGCTTCTGGAAGTCGCGGTTGTCGAGATTCGGTGCCGGCAGGCTCATGGCGCCGGCTCCGCGGGAACGAGGTAGAAGGGGTAGACGAGGTTGCGCACCGCGTTCGTCGCGCGCAGGCGGTAGGTCAGCTGGATCCCGACCTCCGCGTCGTCGGCTCGCGAGATGTCGAAGTCGATGTCCTCGATCTCGATCCGCGGCTCCCAGCGGTCCAGCGCGGTTCGAATCGCGCCGTCGATCCGGCCGAGCGTGTGGGCGTCGATGCGATCGAAGACGTGGTCGTGCATGGTGCAGCCGAACTCCGGGCGCATCGGCCGCTCCCCCGGCGCCGTTCCGAGGATGAGCACGATCGCCTGCTCGACATCGATCTCGTCGCTGGCCAGCGCCAGCCCGCCGTGACGGTCGACGTGCAGCGGGAACGCGAGGCCGCGGCCCAGGATGTCGGTCCGGGGCGCCATCAGCCGAGCATGATCGAGGGGGCGGAGATCTGCACCGACGCGTTGGCCTGGATCTGGATCGAGGTCCCCTTGATCGCCATCGACCCGTCCGAGCGCACCTCCACCTGGCCGCTGCCGGCGAGCGTCACGGTCATCCCTTCGACGTCGAGCGTCGTTCCGGCGGCGATCTTCATCGCGGTCTGCGCGTTGAGCTCGACGTCGGCGTCGGAGGCCAGCGTGGCGGCGCCGGTCGAGTGCGCGGCGAGCTTCCCCCCGGCCTCGAGCGTGAGGTCCTGCCCGGCGTTGGCAGTGATCGCCTCCGCCGCGTCGATCGTCACCTGCTTGTCGCTGGCGAGGTGGAACGAGCCGTCCTCGTGCGCGAGCTCGCCGGGCTTGGCCGTGCCGTTCCACAGCGAGCCGATGACGAACGGGTGCTCGTCGTCGTCGTGCTCGAACGCGAGCAGCACCTCGTCACCTGCCTGCGGCAGCATGAGCAGCCCGCGGTCCGCGCCGGCGGCCGGCGCCGTGAGCCGCGCCCACCAGCCTTCGTGCTCGGAGTCGAGCTCCAGGCACTGCACGCGGATGCGCCCGAGGGCGTCGGGATCCTGGTTGTTCGTCACGACACCGACGACGACGGATCGCGCCCACGTACGTGCGGGCCGCAGCGACTCCGTGCCGAGCAGCGTGCGCGCGGAGCGCCCGGAGACCTCGAAGCTCGTCCGGTAGCCGTCGCGGCGGCGAAAGCGGTGCGTGGCGGCGGTCACCGCGTACGTGCCGCCGAAGCGCGCGCCCACGCCCTCGATCTCGATCCGCGAGCCGGCCAGCAGGCGCGGATCTCCGATGCTCGTGCCGTCGCCCTCGACGAAGGCGTTGGCGAGCTGCGCGGCGACGCTGTCGGCGAGCGCCTGCGCCTGCGCCTGCGAGGCCACGGGCCTGTCGACCACGGCGACGGTGCCGCCGCTGAAGGCCCCGACGGACTGGGAGCGGTCCATGCCGATGCTGCTCGCCGGCGTCGGCGTCGCCGCCGTGGCCTCGATCGTCTGCTTCGTGGTCGGATCCCACCCGCGGACGACGACCTCGTCGATCTGCTGAACGCCGGTGACGCGGGGACGGAACACGAGCAGGTCGTCTCCGAGCACGGCCGTGATCGGCTGCTGGTCCGCTGGTCCTCCCGCCGCGCGGAAGTTCGCCTTGTTACCGGTCATGACGAGCTCGAAGTCGATCTCGCGGGCGAGGCGCCAGAGGAAGTCCCAGTCGGTCTCGTTGGTCTGCTGCACGAACGGCCGCGCGCCGCCTGCGTCGTCGACCGTGCCCGCCGTCAGCCCCGACCGGCTGAGCACCTTCCGGGCGATCTCGCCGTAGGTCATGCTCTGATACGTGCTCGTCAGGCGCGTGCGGTTGAGCTTGTGCGAGTAGTCGTAGCCGCGCACGGTGAGGCTCGTGCCGCGGGCGTCGAAGTGCGGCTCGAGCGCCACGATCTCCCCCTGCACGACGCTCGACGTCGCCTCGTCTCCCGGTGCAGCGAAGAGGATCTCGATGTCATCCCCCAGGGCCAGGGCGTCGTCATCGATGAGGTCGCCGGGATTGGCCAGGCGAAACGCGAAGCTGTCGGGCAGGCGCAGGTGCGACTGCACGACGACGTCGTCGATGAGCTGGGCGAAGCGATCCTCGAGCTTGCTGGCGTTCAGGCGGATCTCGAAGCCGGCGATGAGCGTCAGGGTGCTCATGACGTCGCCAGCGGGATGCGCAGCCGGCTACCGCTTGGCAGCCGCACGGGGTCGTCGATGTCGTTCTCGCGGGCGATCTCGCGCCACCGCGTGGCATCGCCGTAGAACGTGAAGGCGATCGATTGCAGGCTGTCGCCGTCGCGCACCACGTGCGAGCCGGCGTGGCGGTTGGCGGACGTCGTCGGGTTCTGCTTCGCCGCCGGCGAGCCGGTGCCGGTGCGCGCGTCCTTCTCGATCTGGCTCAGCGTCAGCGTCGCCCGGGCGCGGGTCGGTGTGCCGTCCCCGCTGAACATGAGGAAGTTGATGCTCAGGTCGGTGCACACGGCGCGGAAGCTGCGCACCGCACCCCATGTGAACTGCACCGTCGGCGGCGGCTTGCCGGCCTCCTCCTTGGCCTCCATCAGCATGAGCAGCTGATCGGTGGCGGGCCGGACGCCCTCGCCGACCTCCCCGAACGGCAGCCCCGCGTCGAACAGCAGCTCGAGTGAGAACGTCGCCGCGCCGCCGCGCACGAACTGCGGCGCGTGCGGGAGGTTGCGCCCGACGCCCGCGTCGAGGTTCCATTCGTTGCGGCGGGCGATCGTGTAGCTCTCGGGGTTGAACCAGCAGTCCAGCTGGGACGTGGAGCCGCCGGGATCCTGGATCTCGAGCTTTGCCTTCTGCAGCGTGGTGCCCATGGCTACGGGACCAGCCCCTGATGGCCGACCTCGAGCGACTCCATCGCCGCGGCCGGCGTCTGGCTTGCCCCGTTGGGCCCGGTCCACTTGATCGGAAAGGCGCCCGCGAACGTGAACGACCGGTACGGCGTGCCCGTCGAGTCCATCAGCGTCACGGACAGGGGCGGCGGCGGCGTGCGCTCGATGTCGTGAAACCAGCTCAGCAGCGCGTCCTGGTCGGTGATGCCGCGCTTGAGAACGAGGTTCGTGTGGCGCCGGTGACCCCTCAGCAGATGGACGAAGTCGTTGTTGCCGCCCTCGCGGTGCTCGAGAACCTCGTACTCAGCCCCGATCCCGGTGCACTCGGCGAACTGGCCGAGCTGGCGCCCGGAGACCTCGACCTGGAAGCAGGGCTCGACGATCCCGCGCGTGTCGGCCGGCGCGACGGTCATGCCTGCGGCTCCGTTGCGAGATCAGAACAGGCCATCGACGAGGTGTCCGTTGCGCTCGCGCTCGTGGAGGAGGTCGCGCCGGAGGCGCTCGATGAAGGTCTCGTAGAGGTCCTCGTACAGCTCGTGCCGGTCGCGCTCGGGGGCAAACGGCGCGGCGGCGGGGGTGGCGCCGGCCGGCCGAGCCGGGGCGGTGAACGTCGAGCGCGCGAGGGTGGGTGCGGGTGCGGGTGCGAGTGCGGGTGC
>JBOGYT010000319.1:0-7185 GCA_050696955.1 Solirubrobacteraceae bacterium
GCGCCGGGAGCGCGCCGCCCGCGCCCGCGCGGCCGCCCCAGGACCGATCATCCGGGCTCACGCGCCGGGGCATGCTGATCTCGGTCGGTGCCGCTGCCGGCGTCGCGACGCTGACGACAGTCGGCCAGACGGTGCGGCCCCTGAAGGAGCTCGCGCTGCTCGCGCCGCGCCGCCCGGACAACGGCCCGCAGGGCATACCGGTCAACAAGTCCGCCGCCGGCGCTCGCGTCGTCGACGCCGCGACGAGCGCCGAGTACCGGCTCACGCTGGCCGGACCCGGCGGCGAGCGCAGCCTGACGCTCCCGCAGCTGCGCGCACTGCCGCGCCACGAGGCGGAGCTGCCGATCGCCTGCGTCGAGGGCTGGAGCGCATCCGCGCGCTGGAGCGGCGTGCGGGTGCGCGACCTCGCCGAAATGGTCGGCGCCGACGATGGTGCGGAGGTCATCGTCCACTCGCTCCAGCGTCGCGGCGCCTACTCGCAGAGCCGGCTCAACGCGCCGCACGTGCGTCACGGCGACACGCTGCTCGCGCTCGAGATCAACGGCGAGCCGCTGCACATCGACCACGGCTTCCCCGCGCGCCTCATCGCGCCGAACCGGCCCGGTGTCCAGCAGACGAAATGGGTCACGCGGCTGGAGGTCGTGTGAAGCGCAGCCGCGCGTTCTGGCCGATGACGATCGCCGGCACGGCGCTGAGCGCGTTCGGCCTCGTCGGCCTCCTCGGCGACCCGCGCGTCGGCGACAGCACGAGCTGGCTGACGTACTTCGCCGGCGGGCTGATCGCACACGACCTCGTCTGGGCGCCGCTCGTCGCGCTGGGCTCCGTCGCGCTCGTGCGCCTCGTGCCCCCACGCCCGCGTCCAGTGATCCAGGGCGCGCTCATCGTCACCGCCACCGTGCTGCTCGTCGCCTACCCCGTGCTCGACGGCGGCGGGCGGCTCGCGAACAACCCGTCGCTCCTACCGCTGGACTACGAGCGCAACCTCGTCGTCGTCCTCGCCTGCGTCTGGGGGATCGCGGGCGGCTTGATCGTCAGGGCAATGCGGCGCAGCCCCAGCCCCAACACGTAACGCCTGAGGCCGTGGCTGGACAGTCGTCTAACCAATCGGAGGGTTGTCATGAGCCAGGTCTATGACGCGATCGTCGTCGGCGCGCGCTGCGCCGGTTCGCCGACCGCGATGCTGCTGGCCCGAAGGGGCTACCGCGTGCTGCTCGTCGACAAGGCGACGTTCCCGAGCGACACGATGTCGACACACATCATCCATCCGCCGGGCGTCGCGGCGCTCGAGCGCTGGGGGCTGCTCGAGCGTCTCGACGCGACCGGCTGCCCGTCCTTTGATCGCTACTCGATGGACTTCGGGCCGCTCACCATCGCCGGCTCGCTGCGCCCGGCCGACGGGATCGGCCGATCGCGCTGTCCGCGCCGGATCGTCCTGGACAAGCTGCTGGCCGACGCCGCCGTCGAAGCCGGCGCCGAGCTGCGCGAAGGCTTCATCGTCGACGAGATCCTCGCCGAAGACGGGCGGGTGACGGGGATCCGCGGCCACGCCCGCGGCGGCGCGAGCGTGACGGAACGCGCGCGGATCGTGATCGGCGCCGACGGGCGCCATTCGCTGCTTGCCAAGACCGTCGACGCGCCGCGCTACAACGAGCAGCCGCCCCTGCAGGCCGGCTACTACGCGTACTGGAGCGGCGTGCCGGTCGACGGTTTTGAGATTTTCTCGCGCGAGTACCGCGGGTTCGCCGCCGCGCCGACGCACGACGGCCTGACGATGGTCGTCGGCGGTGTGCCGCAGGCCGAGTTCGGCTCGTTCAAGAAGGACGTCGAGAGCAACTTCATGGCGATGCTCGACCTCGCCCCGGAGTTCGGCGAGCGCGTGCGCGCCGGCACGCGGGAGGAGCGGTTCGTCGGGACCGCCGACCTGCCGAACTTCTTCCGCAAGCCGTACGGCGACGGCTGGGCGCTCGTCGGCGACGCCGGCTACCACAAGGACCCGATCACGGCGCAGGGGATCAGCGACGCGTTCCGCGACGCGGAGGCGCTGGCGGAGGGCATCGACGCGACGTTCACCGAGCGGATCGAGTTCGGCGTCGCTCTGGCCGCCTACCAGCGCGCGCGCGACGAGCACGTGCTGCCGATCTACGGCTTCACGCTGGACTTCGCGACGCTCGAGCCGCCGCCGGCCGAGATGCAGCAGCTGTTCGGCGCAATGCGAGGAAACCAGGACGCGATGGACGACTTCGTCAGCGTCATTGCCGGCACAGTCTCCGCAGCGCAGTTCTTCGCCCCCGACAACACGGGCGCGATCATGGCCGCAGGCACGCCGGCCTGATCGGCCCGACGGCGCCCGCCACCAGCTTGATCGCCCCCCGCGTTGCTCAAGCCCTCTTCCGGACTCGAACCGGAGACCCCTTCCTTACCATGGAAGTGCTCTACCAACTGAGCTAAGAGGGCGAAAGACCCGCAAATTCGCATCGCGCTCGCGGCCATAGCAAGGGTAAGCGAGCCGCCCATACTGGACTGATACAGGTCGCGCTGAGATTCTGGCCACCGCGACCGGCGTGCCGGCCGGCGAGAAGCGATCCGAACAGCGGGTCCATGCGCAGCCCAGTGTAACGGCGCGAGGCGCGAGAAGACTGCGCGCTTCTTCAGCGGCGGGCGCCGCGCCAAGCCGCGGCGCGCGCGACGGTTCAGGCCACGCGCAGGTGACGCAGTCCGCGCCTGGCAGCCTCGACCGCCCCGTCGAAGCTGAAGTCGTCCGGCAGCCGTGGCGCACGTCGAAGCTCGTGGAGGTCGCTCGCGAGAACGCGCAGCGAGATGTGCCCGCGACGCAGCGAGTACGGCCAAGCTCCTGGAGGATCGGGCCCAGCACCTCGCCGAACCGCCCGAACGCCTCCTCGGACTCCCACACGTCGCCGACGCGATAGCCGCCCGGCGCCTCGCCGGCCGCGTGGACGACGATCCCCTCGACCGGCCAGTCAGCACGCGACTCGCGCTGGCCGGCGACGGGTGCCCGACAGAACGGGCGCGGCGCACCTTCACGGAGCGTGTCGCTCAGGACTCGTCCGGCCCGGACCAGTCGAACGGGAAGTGCTTGCTGGATCGGCCGGGCCAGCTCCACTTGAAGCCGAATGCCTCGACCTCATCCCTCGTGGCGGTGGCCCACGTGGCGATCTGACCGGGCCCGACCTCGGCGCCCGGGGCATTGTGGAGCTGTACGCGCGCTCCGGGCGGCGAGGTCGGCCCGACCAGCGCCTCGGCGCTCCCGCTCGCCCTCCCTGGGACCTCGACGCGCCAGTGGCCGAGGTCCGGTGCGATCTCGAAGTCGATCGGTGCGAACTCGATCCCGCGCATGTCGCCGATGAGCTCTGCGAATCCGGCCGGCCAGCCGCCCGCATGTCCGCCGAAGATCACTTGGAGCGCATCGCGTTGGGGCTCGTCGGCGCGCTCGTCGATGAACATCCCCATCGCCGCCTTGGTCTCGCCGCCCCAGATGTTCCCCTGAAACGACGCCACCCCGACGACGTTGAGCCCGTCGAGCGTCACGTCACCGTAGTTGCCCTCAGTGACGTGCCAGGCGAGGATGCCGTCGCACTGTCCCTCGTCCGGCGCCTGCGCGAACGTGCAGCCGCACGGAACCCGGCACCGGCACACGTCGAACCAGTCGCCCGTCAATCGCCAGCGCTGGACATCCGGCATTACGGCCTCCTCCAGATTTCGCGGTCGCACTGCGATCGTCCCACCGCGCCGCTGCGAGATCAAACCACACGGCGGGCAAACCTCGGCCTTGATTCGTGGTGAACTGCGGCGTAGCTTGGCCGCACGACGTCAGAGCAAAGGAGAGATCGGATGGCGTGGCGACTTGCGGGAACCTATGTGGGCCACTGCGACTGTCAGCAGATATGTCCCTGCGCGGTCGACGGACCGCCGACCGGGCGAGATGGGCAGTGTCGCGGGCTGCTCGTGCACCAGATCACTGACGGGAACCTCGACGGGACCGACCTGTCAGGCATCAACGTCGCCATGGCGTACGTGGCGCCGTCGAACATCAGCTCCGGGAACCTCAAGCTCGGCATCGTCGTCGATGAGAGCGCCTCGGACGAGCAGGTGGCCGCGCTCGAGCGCATCTTCAAGGGCGACGCAGGCGGCATGTTCGGCGAGTTCGTCGGGCTGATCGGCGCATGGCTCGGAGTCGAGCGCGCCGCCATCAGCTTCTCCGACGGCGAAGAGCCATCCGCCAGGATCGGAGATATCGACGTCAACTTCACCGCCTTCAGGGGCGCGGACGGCAAGCCGACCACTGTCAGCAACTCGATGTTCGGGTTCGCCCACGTCTTCACGCTCGGCCAGTCAACGGGCACCTCGGGACTCTTCGGCGAATCGTTCGAGGCGGACTACGGCGAGGCCGCTGAGTTCGAATACGCGTAGATGGCGCTGAGCGGCACGCCGACAGCCACCGCGGAGGCCACCTCGCTGAGGCAGGCCCCGGCGCTGCCCGACCTGATCAGGCTGGGCCTGATCGGCGTGCTCCTGATCCTCGCGGCCGTCGCTTGGCTGGTCACGGACGAGCGCATGGCGGGCATGGACATGGGCCCGGGGACGGATCCCGGAACGCTCGGGTTCTGGGTCACGGCATGGGTCGTGATGATGGCGGCGATGATGTTTCCCTCGGTCGCGCCAATGGTCCTCATGTACGTCCGCATCCAGGACGGGAAACGCGCCAAGGGCCACGCGGCGCCGTTGGGTGCAACGGCGGCCTTCGTCGGTGGCTACCTCCTCGCGTGGTCGGCTGCCGGTCTTGTCGGTTACGCGGTGCTCGCTGTGGGACACGAGCTCTCGCCGGGCGTCCTCGCCTGGGACGAGGCCGGCCCGTACGTGGCCGGCGGTGTCATCCTCGCCGCGGCGGTCTACCAGCTCACGCCGCTGAAGGACATCTGCCTCAGCAAGTGCCGCAGCCCGTTCGCGTTCCTCGTGACGGCCTGGAGGCCGGACCGCGTGGGCGCACTGCGGATGGGGGTCGAGCACGGCGGATGGTGCGTGGGCTGCTGCTGGATGCTGATGGCCGCGCTGATCGCGCTCGGCGTGATGAGCGTGGGATGGATGCTCTTCGTCGCCGCTCTGATCGCCGCGGAGAAGCTGCTGCCGTGGAAGGCGCGTGCCAGCCGCTCGATCGCGATCCTGCTCGCGGTCCTGGGCCTCGGCGTCGCGTTCGCTCCCGAGCAGGTGCCCGGACTCACGGTGCCCGACGCGCCGATGAGCCCCGAGATGCATATGCGCTAGCACCAACTGAGCTAAGAGGGCGGGTGGTTTCCACTGTACAGCCTGAATCCGGCGCTCGATGAGGCGCGCTTTTGCCCGCGCTGCGCGGCCGAGGCGGAGGTCTTCTTCCCGCGCTCGCTCGTCTGCACGTCCTGCGGCTACAAGGCGATCTTCAGCCCGGAGCCGGTCGCGGCGGCGATCCCGCGCGACGAGGAGGGGCGGATCTGGTTGCTGCGCCGGGCGCTGCACGAGGGCGCCGGGCGCTGGACGTTCCCGGGTGGATTCGTCGACCTCGGGGAGTCGGTCGAGGACGCGGCGCGGCGCGAGGCGCGCGAGGAGCTCGAGATCGACATCGAGCTCGACGGGCTCGTCGGGGTCTACTCGCGCGCGGACGAGCGGACGGTGCTCGTGGTCTTCGCGGCGCGGGCGCTGGGCATCGCGCGCGAGACGAAGGAGGCGCTCGAGGTGCGCGCGTTCGCGCCCGACGAGCTGCCGTGGGACGAGCTGGCGTTCTGGTCGACCGAGCAGGCGCTGCGCGACGTGCTCGCCTGAGCGGTCGGTCAGGCGGGATTGCTCTCGCGAACGCGGCCGCTCGGCGCGGTCACGGTCGTGATCGGAAGCCCCAGCGCCTTGATCTTGCTCGGCAGGTCGGAGTGCAGCCAGCGCGACACGCGCGCGGGCAGCGTCGAGATGATGATCTCGTCGTAGCCGTCGATGTTGACGGCGTCTGAGATCGCGTCGTAGGGGTTGTGGTCGCCGATCTTGCCTTCGACATGTGCGCCGGCGGCGCGCTCGAGCAACGGCAGCGCGAGCTCCAGCACCATCTGGGCCTCGGAGTCGTCGGTGTCCTCGGGATTGACCAACCGATGCAGCCCGTGCGGCGCGTTGGGGACGAGCAGCGTGAACGTCGCCGGTCCCTGCGCGGCTCGCTTCTCGACCGCCTCGAGCAGCGGCGGCGTCGCTGCCGTCCGGTGGGCGACGACGAGAACGCGGGCAGGATCGGACGCTTGCATTGGCTCGACTCCTTCATCTCGGTTTGTGCCGATCCTGCCAAATGGTGGCGGATGCGCCAAGCGGGCTTCGAGGAGGAGGGAGGAATCCGTCGATTTCGGGTGCTCGGAGGCCTCAGTGGCGGGGGCAGGATTCGAACCTGCGAAGGCTGAGCCGCGAGATTTACAGTCTCGTCCCTTTGACCGCTCGGGAACCCCGCCGGGGGTCGGCCAGTCTAGCGATCCGGTTCTCCGCGATGACGCTCAGCGGAAGGTCTGGCTCGACCTCGTAGCGCTCGCATTTCGATCCCCCGAGGCGCATCCCAGAACCGCCAGCTCTGATTGCCACCGCGGGTGCAGATCGTGACCTCGTAACGGAACATACGTTCTGGTTCGGACGGAGCTACAGCAGCTTCTCGACTCGTCCCGCGAGCTCTTCGGAGGCCGGATCGACGCCCGCGCCGTAGCGCGCCACGACCTTCCCGCGCCGGTCGACGAGGTACTTGTTGAAGTTGTAGTCAGGGGCGCCGGCCTTGGCGGCCAGGCGGCGGTACAGCGGGTTCGCGCCGTCGCCGGTCACGGTTGTCCTGGCGAACATCGGGAAGCTGACGCCGTAGTTCTCCTTGCAGAACGTCGCGATCTCGCCGTTCGATCGTGGCTCCTGGGCGAAGTCGTTCGCCGGGAAGCCGAGGACGGCGAGGCCGCGCGACTTGTGCTTGCGGTAGAGCTGCTCGAGCCCGGCGAACTGGGGGCTGAAGCCGCACTCCGTCGCCGTGTTGACGACGAGCACGACGTCGCCGCGGTAGCGGGCGAGGTCGTCGCGGCGGCCGTTCAGCCGTTCGAACGTGCCGCGCAGGACGCCGCTCGAGGCGCGCTCGCGTACCCGCTCGCGCGCGGGTGCTGCCCGATCGCTCGACCCGGCCGCCTCCTGCACCGA
>JBOGYT010000320.1:0-9175 GCA_050696955.1 Solirubrobacteraceae bacterium
CGTGGACGCCCCGAGCGACGTGGCCGCCGCGCGCGACCGCCTCACCTACCTCGACGACCGACGCCCGCTGGCGTACGCAGATCTCCCGGCGGTAACTGCCTAGTGGGTCTTCTCCAAACATTCCACGGCACATGCCGGGTGCCGATCACCGACTGGCGGCGTCCTCGGTCGGGGCAATGGCGGCGCCATTGCACCCTCCTCGCGTCCTGGCCAGCCGGCGCCGGCATCCCGGCATTTCCGACGCAACGTTCCGAGAAGACCCACTAGATGTGCGGGATCGCCGCCGTGTACGGCCCGCAGCGGGCGGGCGAGACCGAGCAGATGCTCGGCCGGCTCATCCACCGCGGGCCCGATGACGAGGGCGAGGTTCGCGTCGACGGAGCCTGGCTCGGGCACCGGCGGCTGTCGATCGTCGACGTCGACGGAGGGCGCCAGCCGCTGGCCAGCCCGGCCGGCGACCTCTGGCTCGTCGGCAACGGCGAGGTCTACAACCACGAGCAGGTCCGCGAGACGCTCGACCCGGCGGACTTCTCGACCCGCTCGGACAACGAGGTTGCGCTGCACCTGCTCGTCGAGCGCGGCCCGGCCGCGCTGAACGAGCTCGAGGGGATGTTCGCGTTCCTCGTCGCCGGCGACGACGGGAGCTTCATCGCCGCCCGCGACGCGGTGGGGATCAAGCCGCTGTACTGGGCCCAGCGCGATGGGGGCGTGCACTTCGCCTCGGAGATCGCGGCCTTCGAGCCGGACTGGATGCCGCATGTCGAGGCCTTCCCGCCGGGATGTCACTGGACGCCGGAGGGCGGCGTCGAGCGCTTCGCCAGCGCCGTGCCGGCGACCGGCGAGGGAGCCCCGGCGGCGCAGCGCGTCTGGAGCCAGGACCCCGAGCCGCCCGACGAGGCGCTCACGGAGACGCGCCGGATCGTCGCGGCGTCGGTGGACCGTCAGATGATGGGAGACGTCCCGGTCGGCGTCTTCTTGTCGGGTGGGCTTGACTCGGCGATCGTCGCCGCGATCGCGGCGCGCCACGCCCGGGAGCGCGGCGAGCGCCTGAAGACCTTCGCCGTCGGCACACCGCACAGCGCCGACCTCGTGGCCGCACGCGTCGTCGCGCGCCACCTCGGCACCGAGCACCACGAGCGCGTCTACGACTCCCGCGAGGCGGTGCGGGCGCTGCCCGCGGTCGTGCGCGCGATCGAACACTTCGACCCGTCGCTCGTGCGCAGCGCGGTGCCCAACTTCTTCCTCGCCGAGATGACCGCCCAGCACGTCAAGGTCGTGCTGACGGGCGAAGGCGCCGACGAGCTCTTCGCCGGCTACGAGTACCTGCGCGGGTTCGACACGCCACAGGCGCTGCAGGAGGAGCTCATGCGCACCGTCCACGGCCTGCACAACCTCAACCTCCAGCGCTGCGACCGCGTCACGATGGCGCACGGCCTCGAGGCGCGCGTGCCGTTCCTCGACCGCCAGGTGATCGCGTTCGCCTTCGGTCTGCCGATGGCGTGGAAGCTCTCCGCGCCGGGCGAGCTCGAGAAGCGCCTGCTGCGCCGCGCCTTCAGCGGCTGGCTGCCCGACGAGATCCTGTGGCGCGAGAAGGCCGAGTTCGGCGACGGAAGCGGCGCCAAGGACGCGCTCACGAGCACGGTCGAAGACGGCGTGACCGAGGCCGACTTCAAGCGCGACCGCGACGCCATCGATCCCCCGCTGCGCACGCGCGAGGAGTTCGCCTATCACCGGATCTTCGCCGAGCACCTGCCGGGCGTGCGGCCGGAGCGGACGCTGGGGCGGTTCGCTACGGCCTGAGCTGCGTGGGGGCGCGGCTCACGACTGCATCGATAAGGGAGAGGGTGCGATCCGGCGCGGCGGGTG
Source organism: Solirubrobacteraceae bacterium (assembly GCA_050696955.1). Lineage (GTDB taxonomy): Bacteria > Actinomycetota > Thermoleophilia > Solirubrobacterales > Solirubrobacteraceae > CADCVQ01. The sequence continues at coordinate 1,867 of JBOGYT010000320.1, forward strand.
CGGAGCATGCTTAAGTGACACCTCATGCGTGCCGGCCGGCCGAGGAGTCAGTTGTGCATGACATACGTGCTTAAGTGACCCCTCTCGGGCGGCGTAGCGATGAGGTGTCACTTAAGCATGTGGGACCGCCCGCGCCGCCTTCGCTCGTTCGTTCCTTATCGATGTTGTTCGTCGACCGCGCGCCATCGACCCGCGCCACGAGCATCGCCAGCGGCGGCCCTACCACGACCCCGAACAGCACGACGAACCAGACCTCACCCGCATCGGTGCCCGCCGCGACCGTGTGCACCGCTCCGAGCAGCCAGAACAGCGCGATGTAGCGGTGCAGCATGCGCCACCGCGCGACGCCGATCCGCGCTCGCACGTAGTAGGACAGCGACAGCGCGGCGAGCCCGTACGCGGCGATGATGCCCGCGGCCGTCCAGACGGGCCGGGACGGGCCGGCGAACGGGATCGCGAGGTCGGCGAGGCTCGGGCGCAGGTAGCTGGCGCCGAGCAGCGAGAGCGTGTGCACGGCGAGCGCCGCCAGCGCGCCGAGCGAGAGCGCCTCGTGGAGGGTCCGCAGCCGCGCCGGGCTCGCGCGCGGCGGCCCATCGCCAGGCCGGCGCTCACGGCGAGGCTCGCGAGCACGAGCGCGCGGATCCCGGCTGCGCGGCTCGTGATCCAGAACAGGTGCGTGCCGGCGTCGGTCATGCCGGTGCGACGACCTCGACCGCGCCGCCGGCGAGGACGAGGACGCCGCCGAGCGACAGCAGCCCGGGCCCGCGCTGCGGTCCCGCCAGGAGCGCCGCCTTCGCGAGGATCTCCGCCTCGAGTGCCGTGGGCGCGAGCGCCGTTGCCTGCACGACGCCGGTCCACGCCGGACGGCCCGTCGCGGGGTCGATCAGGTGGTGCGAGGGCGGGCCGCCGTTCGCCCGCCAGCTGCGCCGCCCGATGCCGCTCGTCGCGGCCGCGCCGTCGACGAGCTCGAGCTCGTGGATGGGGTCGCCGCCGAACGGGTCCTCGACGAGGACCGTCCGCGGGACGCCGGCACCGCCGCCGACGCGCACGTCACCGGCGCAATCGACGGCGAACGTCGCGTGGCGCGCGAGCGTCGCGCCGACGACGTCGGCGGCGAGTCCCTTGCCGAGCCCGCCGCTGTCGATGCGCACGCCCGGCGGGCGCTCGATCGTGCCGGCGTGGTCGTCGATGACGATGCTGCGCCACGGCCGGTCGGGGTGCGCTCCGGCCGGTCGCGCCGCCGGCGCGCCGCCGAGCACGTCGGCCAGCGGTAGCCCACTGATCCCGGCACGCGACGCGGCGTAGCCGGCGTTCTCGAGGTCGCTCAGGCGCGTCGCATCGACGAGGCCGTCGCTGAGCGCGCCGGCCTGTACGACGGCGCGGGCGAGCCGGCGCAGCAGGTCGCTCGCGGAGGCGACGCGCTCGGGGTCGTCGTTGAGGCCCGACAGCTCGCTGCCGGGATCGAAGCGCGACAGCCGGCGGTCCAGCGCGCGCAGCCGCGCCTCGGCGAGCATCGCCGCGACTGTCGGGCTCGTGCCGGAGGGAGACGATCCGCCGACGTGGACGGCGAAGCGGCCGCCCATGCACTGAAACTGCCGGGCGACCTCGTGGCGCTCCGCGATCACGATTGCCTCGTCGTGACGGGCTTCGCCGCGGGGGACGCCGTGTCGTCGGTGCTCGTCGTGTCGCCGCTCACGGCCTCGGGATCGGCGGACTTCGTCACGACCGTCGCCGGTGTGCTGGCGAGGGCGGGATCGTGGCCTCCCACGAGCCGCACGAACACGGTCGCCCAGGCCGCGAGAAAGATCGACACCGCGAGCACGGTGACGCGCAGGCGCAGCGTATGGATCTGGCGGGCGGCGGGCGGCGAGCGCGGTGGCGGCGCGCGACGGCGGGTCAGGCGGTCGCTCGGTCATGCAGCGCATGATCGGCGGGCCGGCCGAGCGTTCGGTAAGCGAACGCTAAGAGTTGCGTGAGAGCGAGCGCGCGAGCTCGACGAAGAGCCGCACGCCGAAGCCGGTGCCGCCCTTCGAGGCGTAGGGCTTGCCCGTTCCCCACGCGGTGCCGGCGATGTCGAGGTGCGCCCACGGCACGTCGCCCGTGAAGCGCTCGAGGAACTGCGCCGCCGTGATCGAGCCGGCCTTGCGCGACTCGTCGGCGTTGCGCAGGTCAGCGATCTCTGAGTCCATCTGCTTGGCGTAGTCGCGGTGCAGCGGCAGCCGCCACGTGAGCTCGCCCGTCGCCGCGCCCGCGGCCGCCACCTGCTCGACCCACGCGTCATCGTCGCCGAGCAAACCCGCGTGGACGTTGCCGAGCGCGGTCACGATCGCGCCGGTCAGCGTGGCGATGTCGACGATCCGCTCGGCGCCCTGCTCGACGGCGTGCGCGAGGCAGTCGGCGAGCACGAGCCGGCCCTCGGCATCGGTGTTGATGATCTCGATCGTCACGCCGTTGGACGCGCGCACGATGTCGCCGGGGCGCATCGCGTGCCCGGACGGCATGTTCTCCGTCGCGCCGACGACGGCCACGAGGCGCACCGGCAGCCGGAGCCGCGCGATCGCCTCGACCGCACCGAGGACCGCGGCGCCCCCGGACATGTCGAACTTCATCTCCGACATCTTGTTTGCCGGCTTGATCGAGATGCCGCCGGTGTCGAACGTCACGGCCTTGCCGACGAGGCCGAGCACCGGCCCGGTCGCGTCCACCCCGTCGTATTTCAGCGTGATGAGCGCGGGCTCCTCGTCGGAGCCCTGGGCGACCGCGCCGAAGGAGCCCATGCCGAGGCGGCGCAGCCCGTCGCGCCCCTCGACCTCGACGCTGACGCCGTCGAGCTCCCCGAGCGCGCGCGCGGCGTCGGCGACGTGGCGCGGCGCCATCTCGTTGGGCGGGGCGTTCTGCAGGTCGCGCGTCGCGTTGACGGCGGTCGCGACGATCTCCGCCTCGGCGGCGGCGCGGCTCATGTCGTCGTGGGCCGAGATGACGAGCGCATCGATGTCCTTGCGCTCGTTCTCGTCGTTGTCGTTGCCGGCACCCGTGCCCTTGAAGCGGTCGTAGCGGTAGGCGGTCAGCAGCGTGCCCTCGACGATCGCCGCGGCGATCTCGTCGCCGACCTTGTGCGGGATCTCCCAGCACAGCCGGCGCGCGCCCAGCTCGCGGGCGCGCCCGAGTGCGCTCGCCGCGGCGGCGCGCACGCGCTCGCCGTCGAGCTCGGAGCGCTTGCCGAGGCCGACGAGGATCCAGCGCTTGCCGCCCGCGTGGGTGACCGCGAGGTGGCGATGCTTCGCCTTGGCCTCGCCGCCGTCGACGAGGCCGCTCAGCGCGCCGTCGACGTCGTGATGGATCTTCTCGTCTTCGAGGACGCCGATGACGGCCGTGTCGGCGTCGGCGTCCTGCGGCAGGGCGGTGGTGGCCTCGACGAGCACGGGCAGCAATCTACCCGCCCCGTGCCGCCGGCCACCGGCCGTTACGCCGCGGCGGCCTCCGGATCGGGCCGCACGATCACCGTGTCGGCCACCGGCGTGACGCTGTCGACCGGCAGACCGGCGCGCTTGGCATGCTCGGCGATCGCCTCGGGCGAGCTCGCCTGGTAGATGCACACGGTTCCCACCGAGCCGTCCGGCTCGGCGAGCACGTACGTGCGAATCCAGGCCACGTCGTCGGGCATCTCCTCGCCGACCGCAGAAGATCGGCCGGCGGCTTCCTTGAGGTCGTCTGCCGTTCGCCAGCCGTTGCGTCGCATGATCGCGTAGAGCTGCATGTCCTCTCCTTTCGATGCAGTTTGGTGAACCACCCAGGGTCAGCTTGGCAGGAATCGATGACGCACCGCAAACGCACTGAGAGCGCGCGCGCGGCGACTGGCTTATGCTCACCGCCCCGTTCCGACACCCGAGATCTGGAGAGCGCCGACCCATGCCAAAGACCGTCATCCTCGGCTCCGCCCGAACCCCGATCGGCAAGATGGGCGGCGGCCTGTCGACGCTCGACGCGACCGAGCTCGGCGGGATCGCGATCCAGGCCGCGCTGGAGCGCGCAGATGTCGGCGGCGAAGAGGTTCAGCACGTGGTCATGGGCCAGGTGCTCCAGGCCGGACAGGGCCAGATTCCCTCGCGCCAGGCGCAGATCAAGGGCGGCATCCCGAAGGAGGTCTCGTCGGAGACGATCAACAAGGTGTGCGCCTCGAGCGTGCGCGCGGTTGGCATCCTCGACGCGCAGATCCGCGCGGGCGACGTCGAGGTCGGCGTCGGCGGCGGCATGGAGTCGATGTCCGGCGCGCCGTACATGCTGCCCAAGGCGCGCTTCGGGTTTCGGATGGGCGACGCGAAGGCGCTCGACGCGATGGTCCACGACGGGCTGACGAACCCGTTCAGCGGCCGCCAGATGTTCGACGAGGCGACCGAGATCAGCGACGAGCTCGAGATCACGCGCCTCGACCTCGACCGCTGGGCGCTGCGCTCGCACGAGCTGGCGATCGAGGCGACCGACAACGGCCGCCTGCCGGAGGAGATCGTTCCGGTGACCGTGAAGGGCCGCAAGGGCGACACCGTCGTCGAGGTCGACGAGGCGCCGCGGCGCGGCAGCACGCTCGAGTCCCTCGCCAAGCTGCCCGGGCTCGTCAGCAAGGAGGGCTCGCACACGGCCGGCAACTCACCGGGCGTCAACGACGGGGCCGGCGCGATCGTCGTCTCCTCGCGCGAGTGGGCCGAGCGCAACGGCAAGGAGATCCTCGCCGAGATCCTCTCCCAGGCGCAGATCGCGGAGGAGTTCGCGTACCTCGCCCGCACGCCGGCGGCGGCCGCCAAGGTCGCGCTCGAGAAGGCCGGCCTGACGGCCGACGACATCGACCTGTGGGAGATCAACGAGGCGTTCGCCTCCGTCGCCCTGAACTCGATCCGCCTGCTCGGCATCGACGAGGACAAGGTCAACGTCAACGGCGGCGCCGTCGCGCTCGGACACCCGATCGGCGCCTCCGGCGCGCGGATCATCGGCACGCTCGTGCACGAGCTGCGCCTGCGCGGCGGCGGCCTCGGCTGCGCGGCGATCTGCTCGGGCGGCGGGCAGGGCGACGCGGTCATCCTCAAGGTCGACGCCTGAGCCGAGGGACGAGCTGACCGAACTGGAGGAGCACGCGCGTGAGGAGCGTCAGCCGAACGACGGGGGCGGCGACGCTCCTCCGCGCAGCGCGGCCTTCTTCGATCTAGACCGCACGCTGATGGCCGGCTCGTCCGGCTATCACTTCGTGCGTGCCGCCTACGAGCGCGGCATGATCAGCCGCCGCCGGATGGTCGGTGACGCGTGGGACGCCGTGAGGTTCCGCCTGTTCGGCTCGACGGACGCCGGCACCGACAAGGTGCGCGCGCGATTGGGGGCATACATTCAGGGCGTGCCGGTGCGCGACCTGCGGCGGCTCGCTCCGCTCGTGCTGTCGGGCGTGCTGCCGCGCCTGTACCCGCAGATGCTCGAGGTCGCCTACGAACATCAGGACGCCGGCAGAGCCGTGTACATCTGCACGGCCGCGTCGCAGGAGATGGCCGGCCTGCTCGCGTACGTCCTCGGCTTCGACGGCGGGATCGGCTCGCGCTCGGAGGTTCGCGACGGCGTCTACACCGGCCGCGAGGGCGGCATCTTCACGTACCGCGAGGGCAAGGCGCAGGCGGTCCGTGACCTGGCTGGCGCGGAGGGGATCGACCTCGCGCGGTCCTACGCCTACTCCGATTCGGAGTCCGACGTGCCGCTGCTGCGCGCGGTCGGCCACCCCGTCGCGGTCAACCCCGACGCGGCGCTCGCGCGGATCGCGCGCGAGGAGGGTTGGGAGGTTCTGCGCTTCGATCGCCTCGGCCGCCGGCTTCAGATCGCGGCGGCCGCGCTCGCCGCGGCCCTGGCCGGGGGCGCCGGACGGCTGGCGCTGCGGCGCAATCCGGTCGCGTCCGCGACGCCGGTTTCAGCGCGACGCTTCGCCCGCCGATGAGCCTGCACGAGCTCAACGACGAGCAGCGCGACATCCGCTCGCTCGCCGCCCGCTTCGCCGACGAGGTCGTCATGCCCCAGGCGATGGAGTGGGACAAGGAGCACCGGTTCCCCCAGGAGGTCATCGCGCAGCTCGGCGAGCTCGGGCTCATGGGCGTCTGCGTGCCGCAGGAGCTCGGCGGCGCGGGCGCCGATTTCCTCACGTACGTGCTCGTGCTCGAGGAGCTGTCGCGCGGCGATGCCGGCCTCGGCGTCACGCTCGCCGTGCACACCGGCGCGGGGGCGCTGCCGATCATCGCCCACGGGCGCCGCGAGCAGCGCGAGCGGCTCGTGCCGCCGCTGGCCCAGGGCTACGAGCTGGCCGCTTTCGCGCTCACCGAGCCCGACGCGGGCTCCGACGCCGGTGCGCTGCGCACGCGGGCGCAGGAGGGCAAGATCACCGGGACGAAGCGGTGGGTCACGAACGGCGCCAAGGCGCACGTGTTCATCGTCTTCGCCAAGGACCCCGACAAGCCGAGCGCGTACATCGTGCGTCGCGGGGCGCACGGCTTCCGCGCGGAGCGCGAGGAGGACAAGCTCGGCCTGAACTCGTCGAGCACCGCCGACCTCGTCTTCGACGACACGCCGGGCGAGCGCCTCGGCTTCCCGGGGTCGGGCCTGCGGATCGCTCTTTCGACGCTCGACGGCGGCCGCATCGGGATCGCCGCGCAGGCGGTCGGGATCGCGCAGGCCGCGCTCGACTGCGCGGTCGAGCACGCCAAGCAGCGGCGCACGTTCGGCAAGCCGATAGGAGCCCATCAGGCGATCCAGCAGAAGCTCGCCGACATGCAGACGGAGATCGTGGCCGCGCGGGCGCTGACCTGGCGCGCGGCGCGCCTGAAGGACGCCGGCCGCTCCCACACCGTCGAGGGCGCGCAGGCGAAGCTGTTCGCGTCGGCCGTCGCGCGCCGCACGACGGGGGAGGCGATCCAGGTGCTCGGCGGCTACGGCTACACGACCGAGTTCCCGGCCGAGCGCTACTACCGCGACGCGAAGATCACCGAGATCTACGAGGGGACGAGCGAGATCCAGCGGCTCGTGATCGCCCGCTCGATCCTCGACCTGCAGCGGGAGCCTGCGCCCACCGCATGAGGCGGAGACGATGAGGAAGCGCGACGAGCCGGTCCGTCTGACGAAGATCTACACCCGGGGCGGCGACGCGGGCGAGACCTCGCTCGGCGACGGCTCCCGCGTCTCGAAGCTCGACGAGCGGATCGCCGCCTTCGGAACGGTCGACGAGCTGAACGCGGCGCTGGGTGTCACGCTCGCCGGGGACCGCCCGGAGTCGCTCCGCGAGGTGCTCGTC
>JBOGYT010000321.1:0-7185 GCA_050696955.1 Solirubrobacteraceae bacterium
GACGGGAACGCACAGTGCTCCGCACGGGCCTTCCCGGCATCGACGTGCCACAGACCGGCCCCAACTCACGCTCGAGAATGCTCACGGCACGACCGACCCTAGATCAGGCCGTCGCCTGACGTCTGAGCGAGGCATCGGCGATGCCTGAGCGGCTCGGACGGGAACGCACAGTGCTCCGCACGGGCCTTCCCGGCATCGACGTGCCACAGACCGGCCCCAACTCACGCTCGAGAATGCTCACGCACGACCGACCCTAGATCAGGCCGTCGCCTGACGTCTGAGCGAGGCATCGGCGATGCCTGAGCGGGGCGGGCGGGAAGGCACAGTGCTCCGCACGGGCCTTCCCGTCCGAGCCGCTCAGGCGCGCCGAGGCCCGCTCAGACGTCAGGCGACCAGGGGGATGATGAGGATGGCGACGATGTTCGCGACCTTGATCATCGGGTTGATCGCCGGTCCGGCGGTGTCCTTGTAGGGATCGCCGACCGTGTCGCCGGTCACGGATGCCGCGTGGGCATCCGAGCCCTTGCCGCCGAAGGCGCCGTCCTCGATGAGCTTCTTGGCGTTGTCCCACGCGCCGCCGCCGGCCGTCATCGAGACGGCGACGAACAGGCCCACCACGATGACGCCGATGAGCAGGCCGCCGAGCGCCTCGATGCTGAGCACGCCGACGATCAGCGTGAAGACGATCGGGATCAGCGACGGGACGATCATCTCGCGCTGGGCCGTCTTGGTGACGATGTCGACGCAGCGCGCGTAGTCGGGCTCCTCGGTGTAGTCCATGATGCCCGGCTTCTCCTTGAACTGCCGGCGCACCTCCTCGACGACCGCGCCGCCGGCGCGGCCGACGGCCTCCATCGACAGCGCGCCGAAGAGGTAGACCATCATGCCGCCGATCAGCAGGCCGATGAGGACCTCGGGCGCATTGATGAGGAACTCCACGGGCTCCTTGCCGTTCTTGACGAGCTCCTCCTCGAGCTCGATCTTGAACGCCGCGAACAGCACGAGCGCCGCGAGGACGGCCGAGCCGATCGCGTACCCCTTCGTGACGGCCTTCGTCGTGTTGCCGACGGCGTCGAGCGGATCGGTGACGGCGCGCACCTCCTCGGGCATGTCCGCCATCTCGGCGATGCCGCCGGCGTTGTCGGTGATCGGGCCGAACGCGTCGAGCGCGACGATCAGGCCGCAGAGGCCGAGCTGCGCCATGACGGCGACGCCGATGCCGTAGATCCCGCCGAGCTCGTTGGCGCCGAAGATGCCCAGCGCGAGCACGAGCGCGGGCAGCGCGGTGGCCTGCATGCCCTGCGCGAGGCCCGAGATGATGTTCGTCGCGTGGCCGGTCTGCGAGGCGGACGCCGTCTTCTTCACGGGGCCGAAGCGCGTCGACGTGTAGTAGTCGGTGATGACGAACAGCAGCGCCGTCACCGCGAGCCCGATCAGCGAGCAGAGGTAGAGGTCGGTGGTCGACGGGACGGAGACGGCGACGTCCGACGTCCGCGTCACGAGGTCCTCCATGAGCCACTTCGTGATCGGCAGGAACGCGACCGCGGCGATGACGCCGGACAGGATCAGGCCCTGGTAGAGCGCGCGCTCGACGTTGCCCGTCGGCGACTTCACGGCGAACGTGCCGATGATCGACGCGAGGATCGCGACGCCGCCGAGCACGAGCGGATAGAGCGCCACCTGCGTCGCGTTCTCGCCGGCGAACGTCAGGACGCCGAGCAGCATGACGGCGACGGCGGTGACGGCGTACGTCTCGAAGAGGTCGGCGGCCATGCCGGCGCAGTCGCCGACGTTGTCGCCGACGTTGTCGGCGATGACGGCCGGGTTGCGAGGGTCGTCCTCGGGGATGCCGGCCTCGACCTTGCCGACGAGGTCGGCGCCGACGTCGGCGCCCTTCGTGAAGATGCCGCCGCCGAGTCGCGCGAAGACGGAGATGAGCGAGCCACCGAAGCCGAGGCCGATGAGCGCGTCGATCGCCTCCTTCTGCGACTTGTCGAAGATCGCGGTGAGCAGGCCGTAGTAGCCGGCGACGCCGAGCAGGGCGAGGCCGACGACGAGCATGCCGGTGATCGCGCCGCCGCGGAAGGCGGTGTCGAGCGCGGGCGCGATGCCACCGCGAGCGGCCTCGGCGACGCGCGCGTTGGCGCGCACCGACACGTTCATGCCGATGAAGCCGGCGGCGGCGGAGAACACCCCGCCGATTGCGAAGCCGATCGCGACCTCGATGCTCTGGAGCGGGATGAGCACGAGGAACAGGACGAATCCGACGATCCCGATCGTCGTGTACTGGCGGCGCAGGTACGCCGAGGCGCCTTCCTGGACGGCCTTAGAGATCGCGACCATCTTCTCGTTGCCCGGCGAGAGCGCCAGCAACGAGCGGGTGGTCAGCGCTCCGTAGAGCACGGCGAGTGCGGCACACACGAGCGCAACGACAACCCCGTGGTCCATTAGGAAATCGCTCAAGGGGAGAAGCCTCCAGAAGTCTTTGTTGCCAGGGACGTTGTGCTAACCGCGGGGCAGGCGGCAGCGGCCCCCAGCCACGTCAAAGCGCGCGGAGTCTATACCGGTCAGCGTTCGCGACGCGCTCTCGTGTGGTGCGAAATTGCCCGCGCGCAGCGGGAAAGCTACCGGCCCGGCACCCAGAGGCGCCCGCTGGACTGAGCGGGGCCCGTGGTTCCGGCCTTCGGCGCGGCGGGCTCTGCCTTCCCCGGATCCTCGCTGCCGGATCCCTCGCGAGGCGTGGCGCCAGAGCGCGCGTAGGCGAGCTGCAGCTGGGACACGGCGTCGCGGACCTGCTTGGCCTCGGGTCCGAGCACGGGCTCGACGAGCGGCAGCAGGGCGCGCGTCGCCTCGATCGCCTGGCCGACCTGGTCCCAGTCGACCTCGTCCTCGGCGGCGCCGGTCAGGCCCGCGCGGCGCGCCGCCAGGTTCAGCAGCGACACGACGGTCTGTACGAGCACGTCGTCGACGCGGATGCGCTTGAGCTCCGCCTCGTAGGCGGCGCGCAGCTCCTCTTCGCTGAGATCGGTGGGGATCTGCGGATCGTCGGCCGCGGTTTGGACCGCGTCGTCGATGTCGTCGATGTCGTCAACCTGCGCGTCGTCGGGTCGCTGCGCTTCGCTTGAGCTCATGCCGGAACCTCCTGGGCATAGGTGGTCATCGTCTCGCGCACCGTCGAAGCGTAGACCTCGCGCAGGTCCGCCCCGTCGAGCAGCGCGGCGCGCTGGCGCTGGGCGCCGTTGGGCCGCTCGAAGGCGAGGTCGAGCCGCAGCTCGTCGCGGACGGGCGCCGTCCAGGCCAGCAGGTCGTCCAGCGCGGTTCGCGCGTCGATCTCGACGCCGAGCCGCAGGTCGATCATCGGGCCGTCCATCCCGTAACGGGTCGCGCGCCACATGTTCTCCTCGATAAGCCGTGGCGCGGGGTGTTCGAACGGCACGCCCTCGTCGACGTCGCGCAGCGCCTGGCCGATGCAGGCGACGATCAGGCCCGCGAGCTCCTCGGACTCCGCCGCGGTGATCTGCGCGTCGCAGATGCGCACCTCGACGGTTCCGAACGATGCGTGCGGCCGGATCGACCACCACAGCTGCGTGTACTCGACGACGGAGTTCGTCCTGATGAGCAGGTCGAGGTAGTCGCGGAAGGCGGGCCAGCCGCCGTACGGGTCGGGCACGCCGCAGCGTGGAAAGGACTTCGTGAACGTCTGCGTGCGCACCGAGTGCAGGCGCGTGTCGTGGCCTTCGAGGAACGGCGAGCTGGCGCTGACGGCGAGCAGCAGCGGCAGGACCGGGCGCAGCCGGTCACACGCGCGCACGGCGCGGTCGATGTCGTGCGCGCCGACGTGCACGTGCAGCGAGAACGTGTTGTTGCGCCGCGCGACGTAGCCGAGCCCCTCGACGACGCGGCGATAGTGCTCGGTGTCGATGTTGCGCTGCTGGCGGTAGTCGGCCCAGGGGTGCGTTCCCGTCGAGCCGAGCGCGGCGCCGCGATCGGACGCCAGCCCGAACAGGCGCCGGCGCGCGTCGCGCTGGCGGGCGAACGCGTCGTGCACGTCCTCGCCGCGCCCGGAGACGATCTCGATCTCCGAGGCGATGAGCTCGCCGGTGATCGCCTCGAAGAGGACCGGGTCGAACTCCGCCGCCGCGTCGCGCAGCTCCTCGAAGCGCGCCACCATGTCGAGCGACTGCGGGTCGAGGATCGCGAACTCCTCCTCGAGTCCCACCGTCATGTCGGTGGAGCCTTCGAAGATCTCCTCAATGCTGTCGAGATCGGTTGGCATGTGCGCTGCCGGTGCGGCTGGCTACGTCAGATAGAAGTACAGCGCGTACAGCAGGTCGACCGCGGGCGATGAGGTGTGCACGGTGACCTCCGGCGGCACGTGGAGCAGGGCCTCGGAGTAGTTGAAGATGATCTTCACGCCCGCTTCGACGAGGTCGTCGGCGATCGGCTGCGCGGCCACCGTCGGCACCGCGAGCACGCCGACGACGATGTCCTCGTCCTCGACGACGGACCGCAGGTCGGAGCTGTGGCGGACCTGCGTGCTGCCGACCTTCTGGCCGACCTTGCGCTTGTCGTTGTCGAAGATCGCGACGACGCGGAAGCCGTGGTCGGCGAAGATGTCCGACGAGGCGATCGCCTGGCCGAGGTGGCCGGCGCCGAACAGCGCGATGTTGTGCTGTCCGGAGGTGCGCAGGATCTTGCGGATCTGCGAGACGAGCGCATCGACGTTGTAGCCGACTCCGCGCTTGCCGAAGCGGCCGAAGCCCGAGAAGTCGCGCCGGATCTGCGTCGAGTTGACGTGCGTGTAATCGCTGAGCTCGCGCGAGGAGATCGTCTCCTTGCCCATCTTCTTGGCCTGCGTCAGGACCTGCAGGTAGCGCGACAGCCGTGCGGCTACTCCCAGCGATAGGCGATCGCCGGCATTGGCGGCCTCGTCCAGCACCGGCTCCGAGGTGCCCCCGGTCGCGGTCGGAGGTGAAACGAGATCGCCCGACGTCATCTGCGCGCCACTCTATCCAGTCGTTCGCGAAGGACGTTTTCGTCCACGAAGAACTGGAATAGGTCTGCGCCGTCGAGCGTCACGACGGGGATGCGCTCGAGGTATGCAGCGTGCAGGGCGTCGTCCGTTTCGATATCGATCTCATCGAACGGTTGGCCGACGCGCTTGAGCGCCGCGCGCGCGTCGTCGCACAGGTGGCACCCCGGCCGCGTGTAGAGGACGAGCCGGCTCGCGGTCATCCCAGCGCGCGCTCGCCCGAGGCGTAGGCATCGAGCGCGAGGTAGTCCGGGAACGGGCGCGCCTCGGCGTAGCGCGCCGCCGAGGCGATCATCGCGGCGTTGTCGGTGCACAGCTCGCGCGGCGGGATGCCGAGCGTGACGCCGAGCGTCCGCAGGCGCTCGCGCAGCGGGCCGTTCGCGGCGACGCCGCCGCCGATCGCGAGGCGCTCGAGCGCGGTCTCGTGCAGCGCGCGCTCGCAGCGCTCCACGAGCGCCGTGACGATCGCCTCCTGGTAGCTCGCGGCGAGATCGGCCGCGCGCTCGCGGACGGCGTCGTCGCCGAGGTCGCGCACGCGGTACAGCAGCGCCGTCTTCACGCCCGCGAACGAGAAGTCCAGGCCGTCGAGGTTGCGCGCCACCGGGAACGCGAACGCGCTTGCATCGCCGTCGCGCGCGAGCCGCTCGAGCGCGGGCCCGCCCGGGAACGGCAGCCCCAGCAGCCGGGCGCCCTTGTCGAACGCCTCTCCGGCGGCGTCGTCGAGCGTGCGGCCGAGCACCGTGAACGACGCGCGGTCCTCGACCCGCGCGAGCAGCGTGTGCCCGCCGCTCGCGATGAGGCAGACGAACGGCGGCTCCATGACGGGCTCGCCTGCGGCCGGCCCGTCCGCGCGCAGGAAGTTCGCCGCGACGTGCCCCTGGAGGTGATCGACGGGCACGAGCGGCAGCGAGCGCGCGGCGGCGATCGCCTTCGCGGTCGACACGCCGACGAGCAGCGCGCCGACGAGCCCCGGCCCCTGCGTGACCGCGACGCGGTCGATGTCGTCGAGCGTCGCGCCGGCGCGGCGCAGCGCGTCGTCAACCGACGCGTTGGCGAGCTCGAGGTGATGGCGCGACGCGATCTCGGGCACGACGCCGCCGTAGGCGTCATGGATCCCCTGCGAGGAGATGACGTTCGAGCGCACCTCGCCGTCGGCGGTGATGACCGCGGCGCACGTGTCGTCGCAGCTCGTCTCGATGCCGAGGATGAGGGTCATCTCGCTGTGTCGCGGCACCGAAGGTGCAAACAGCCGCGCCGCACCCGCATTCCTGCATCGCTGCAGTCCGCCGACTGCGCCGCCCCGAAGCCCACGGGAACCACTACGCGGGCGACGGGTTCGGCACGTCGTCGAGGCGCCCGGCGAGCGTCGCCTGCGTGCGCCACATGATGACCGCGTCCTCGCCGTTGTCCCGGTAGTACCGGCGCCGGCGGCCGGCGGCCCGAAAGCCGTAGCGCTCGTACAGCGCGATCGCGCCCTGGTTGGACTCGCGCACCTCGAGCGTCAGGCGCGCCTCCGGGTCGTCGATGCGGTCGAAGAGGTCGAGCAGCATCGCCGTCGCGATCCCCCTGCGCCGCTCGCCGGGATCGACCGCGACATTCATGATGTGCCACACCACGTCGTAGCGCGAGCACACCATGTAGCCGACCATGCGCCGGCCCTTCAGCACGGCGAGGCAGATCCCGGCCGGCTTGGACAGCTCGAGCACGAACATCGCCAGCGACCACGGCGTCGTGAACGCGCGCCGCTCGATCGCCATGATCTGCGGCAGATCGGCGTAGGTGAGGCGGCGGATCTCGAGCGGGGCGTCGATCATGAACGGGTCTTGACGGCGTCGGGCGGGCGCAGGTAGTTCGGGACGATCAGCTCAAGCGGCGTACCTTCCCGCGCCTCGAGCGAGAGCCGGCAGATCGTGCCGGCGCTGACACGATGCTGCGGCGAATCGTCCGGTGGTACCACGCATCCGGCGCCTTCCAGGTCGGTTCGAAAGCGTACCGCCCCGTCACCCACCGCAAACCATCCTGAGCCCGCCACCGCCGCGAGCCGATCGGGCGCCACGGCCACCGGCGCGACGACCGGCTCGCCGTCGCGATAGCCGGCGGCGAAGACCTCCCTGCGGCGCGCGTCGATGACGGCGAGGACCCCGGAGCCGGCC
>JBOGYT010000322.1:0-6833 GCA_050696955.1 Solirubrobacteraceae bacterium
GGGTCGGCCCTCGGACACGGCGGGATGCAGGCGCTCGACTCCGCGCACGCCGCCCTGGCGCTTGGCTGCCGGGCGCTGCTCGTGGCGCGCATGTCCAGCACGGACCGGCGGCCGCGCCACCGCGGGCTCAGCCATCACACGCGCACCGTGCTCGACCTGGCTCTGGCGCCGGTGGCCGTGGCGGTGCCCGAGGGCTCGCTGCCGCCGGACGGCGCGGATCGCCACGAGTGGATCGAGTGTCCGGCGGACGTGGCGGGCTACGCGACGAGCGGCCTGCCGACCCGCTCGATGGGCCGCGAGGACCCGCTGTTCTTCGCATCAGCCATCGCGGCCGGGGGTACGTTGGCGCAGATGGTCAGGTCATGAGCGACGCGATCGAACCGCTCGGCGGCGAGACAGTCTTCGAGGGCAAGAGCTTCTCGGCGCGCGTGGAGCGTTTGCGCCATGCCGACGGCGAGATCGTCGAGCGCGAGATCGTCCGCCGCCCAGACGCGGCGGCCGTGGTCGCCTACGACGACGAGCACGTGTACCTCGTGCGCCAGCCCCGCGAGGCGATCCTCGCGATCACGCTGGAGATCCCGGCGGGCAAGCTCGACGTCGAGGGCGAGACGCCGCTTCAGACCGCGCAGCGCGAGCTCGCCGAGGAGATCGGGCGCGACGCCGAGGAGTGGCAGGAGGTCATCGCGTACTTCGCGTCCTCCGGCTACACCGACGAGCGCGTCCACATCTTCGCCGCGACCGGCCTGCGCGAGACCAGTGCCGAGCCGGACCCCGGGGAGCGCATCGAGGTCGTGCCATGGCCGCTGTCAGACCTCGACGGCGCGATCCGCGAATGCGAGGACGCCAAGACGATCATCGGGCTGCAGTGGCTGGCGTCGGTGCGGCGTGACGGCGCCACCCAGCCCCGCCCCTGAGCGCCTCGGCGGGGCCCACCGCATGTCGTGGACGGATGTTGCCGCGGGTGGCCGGACGGATGGACCATCGGTGGACGCCCTTGATCAGGCTGATTCACTGTTTGTACGAGAAGACAAGCAAGGATGCTCTCGACCTTCCGTCCACCCGCCGTCAGCGAACCGCGCCAAGCCGCCCGGCTCGCGCTGGCCGGCCTGGTCGCACTCCTGCTGATGCTTGTCCTCGCCGGCACGGCGAACGCCGCGCGCCCGGTCGTGTTCGGGATCTATCCCGGCGGTGCGGCCGGAACCGTCGGAGCCGACAACGCGACGCGCCCGGAGGTGCCGGCGCTGCGACGCCAGGCGCTGCTGCGGCTGCGCCGGCCCGGGCGACCGTTCGTCGTGCGCATCTACAACGAGTACCGCGGCCCATCTGACGCTGACGTCCTGCCGCCATGGCTCGCCTCGCAGATCGCCGCGTACACGCTCGACGGCTTCAAGGTCGAGCTCGTGCTGCCCTACCGGCCGTCGAGCCCGGTCGGCGACGTCGCCGGCTATGTGAACTTCGTCCGCGCGCGGGTGCGCCAGCTCGGCCCGAACCCGAACGTCACGGACCTGCAGGTGACCAACGAGGCCAACGTCAACAACGCCCCCAACGCCGCCGACGGCGCATATCCCGGCGCGCACGACGCGCTCGTCTACGGTGTGATGGCGGCGAAGGCGGAGTCACGCGCCGGCGGCTTCGGCCAGCTGCGTGTCGGCTTCAGCTGGGCGGACCAGAGCGGCCCGGCGGAGCGTGCGTTCTTCGCCACGCTGGGCGCCAAGGGCGGCGCCGCGTTCGCGAACTCCGTCGACTGGGTCGGCGTCGACGCGTATCCCGGCACGTGGGGCCCGGCGCTCCCGAGCGGCAAGCTCGTCGCCGCGGTGCGCAAGGCGACCGTCCGCACGATGCGCCGCCTGCGCGTCAAGCTCATGCCGGCGGCCGGGCTGCGCGCCGCTCGGATCCACTTCTCCGAGGCCGGCTATCCGACCGGCCCCAGGCGGACCACCGCGATGCAGAAGGCCGTGATGCGCTCGGCCGTGCGGACCGTCTCGAAGTACCGCGCCAAGTACGGCGTGACCGACTTCCGCTGGTTCGACCTGCGCGACGCAAACTCGTCCAGCCCGAGCTTCGAGAGCCAGTACGGCCTGATGAAGGACGACTACACCCCGAAGCCGGCGTTCTACACGTTCCGCAAGCTCGTCAGCCGGCAGCGCTGAGCCCGGCCGCAAACGTCCCGGCTGACTGGGGCGAGGTGGAGACGCGCCAGTCGGCCTCCTTGCGCAGGTCGAACCACACGACCGCGCGCACGTATGGGCGCCGCTCGATCTCGTCGAACATGCCGCGGATCCAGTCGGCCTTCTGCGCGGCGCTGCCGCCGACCCCGATCTCCGACAGCGTCACGGGCTTGCTCGGCGCGAGCCGGTGCAGGGCGGTCAGCGAGTCGCCGAACGCCTTGGCGAACGAGCGAAAGCGTCGGCGGAACACGCCGCGGCCGGCGATGAAGCCCGAGACCGCGAGCGTGTCGACCTGGCGCGAGCCCGGATACAGGCGGCGGTCCACCGCGCCGGTCACCGGCGACCAGACCCAGTCGACGTTGTCCGCGCGCGCCCTCGCGAAGATCCGGTGCACGTGCCGCCAGGCCTGCGCGAACTCGCCGGGGCGGTTGCCGTTGGCGCGCTCGGCCCACGGGTACCAGCGTCCGTTCATCTCGTGCGCGAAGCGCAGCCGCACGGGCTTGCCGTACGCAGCGATCTCGCGCGCCCAGCGTTGGATGTACGGGTCGTGGTCGCCGGCGATGATGCTCGCCAGCCGGTAGCGCGGCTGGCTCGGGCCGCCGCGGGAGTCCCACGGCTCCCAGGAGATCTCCGGGACGCTGCCACGGGCGGCGACCGCCTGCGCCTGTTTGGCGTCGAAGCCGGCGACATGAGCCCAGTCGGCGAACCACATGACCACGTCGCTGTGGCGTCGCGCGGCACGCTCGAAGGCGTTGACCTGCACCAGATCGCGCTCCTGCCAGGGGCGGTAGCTGTTCAGCGCGAGCGCCTTGGTCGTCACGCCGAGCTGCAATCGCGGCGGCGCCGAGCCGGGAGCAGCCGGCCACGGCGCCGGCGCCGCCGCAGGGGCGTCGGGCGCGTCCCACGGCGTCATGACCTGGAGTGCGACCAGGCCGATGACGGCCGTGACGAGCAGCCCCGACAGGAGCGTCCCCCTCATTGCAGGCTTGCCGCGATCGACGACCACGCAAACGCGACCGCAGCCGACATCCCGGCGACGGCGAGCATGACCGCGCACAGGGATCCGGCGCGCGCCCGCAGCGCGCCGCCAACCCGGTCCATCCGGCGCCCGACGTCCCAGATCTCAAGTCCGAGGGCGCAGACGAGCAATGCGACGAACCCGACCCCATTGAGCAGGACGAGGACGACGTAGGGCTGGGTCGACACCGGGTCGAGCAACGCCATCGAGGCCGCGATCGCGGCGACCGCGACCGCCGCCAGCACGAGGTAGGGCCCGTACAGAGCCAGCCCGGAGGAGAGCTTCACGCCCTCGTTCCCCTTGCGCGTGATCATGTAGTTGCGCTGGATCCCGAGCATCGCGGTGATGACCGCCGCGAGAACGACCGGCCAGCGCGCCACCTCGAGCAGGACGCCGCGCCATGTCAGGTCGATCCCGACCGGCTGGAACCAGCGTCTGGTCCACCACCACAGCAGCAGCGCGGTGAGCGTCAGCGGCCACTGGTAGACGACGAACTCGAGCAGGGAGACGTTCGCGATCGGCGTATCCGTCAGGAGCGCGACGATCGGCAGGACCCACAGCACCGCGAGCGACAGCGACCACAGCAGGTACCAGCTCTGCGCCATGAGGAACTGGAACGCCTGCGATGGCGCGTAGCTGCCGACGAGCCGCGGCGTGTGCTTGATGAAGATCTGGACCATCGAGTACGCCCACGCGAACTGCTGGCGCAGGTACGTGCTCAGGTCCTCCGGACCGTCGCCTTCGGCGATGATCTCCGGGACGTACACGCCCCTATAGCCGTTCGCCGCGAGCACGACCGTGTCGAGATGGTCCTCCGCACGGGTCGGCTGAAAGCCGTTGATGTCGTAGATGGCGCTGGTCCGGTACGACGTGTGCGAGCCGATGATGAACGGCGTGCGGCTGCGCCCGTAAAACCCCATCTGGAGCGGGCCCTGCAGCACCACCTCCTGCTCGGCGAGACCGCGGGCCGTCCACGAATCGAGGTTGCGGCAGACGCTCGGCGCCTGAACCCACGCCACCTCAGGATCGTCGAAGTACCCGAGCGTCCGATCGAGGTAGTCCGGATTGGGGCGGTGGTCGATGTCGAGCTGGACGAAGACGTCGTACGTGATGCCCTCGCCCTCGATGTGGTCCAGCCAGGCGTTGACGTTGCCGGCCTTCGTCTTGGCCTGAAACGGGGGTCCCGGCTCGTTGTAGTGGGCGATCCCCTTGCGGCTGAAGTAGCGCACGCCCAGCGACTCGGCGAGCCCCTTGAGCTCGGGGTCGCCGCCCTCGTCGAGCAGCCAGCTGTCGTGGGGGTGGTTGACGCGGGTGAGCGCCACCAGCTGGCCCGCGATGACGCGGCGCGACTCGTGCGAGGGGACGCACAGCGTGATCATCGCCACCCGCCGGGTGGGCGACGGCGGGATGTGCACCGGGCGGCGCATGCGGCGCACGAAGTACCAGTAGAAGCACGGCAGCGCTGTCGACAGGTATGCGAGGCAGAGGCTCGCCGGGATGAAGAAACCGAGCGAGCCGTGGTGCTGCGGCTGCAGCCACCACAACCAGAACCGACCGACGACCGCGAGCCACAGCGCGGTCAGCGCCCAGTACGCCACCAGGTCGCGGCCGGACAGCACGCGCTCGTGCTGCACCGTGCGGGTGGCCGGCGGCGGGACGGAGGTCTCGACGGCGAAGCCATCCGCGATCTGCTCCTCGGCCTCGGTGAGCCGCCGGCCGTACGAGAACGGCCTGTCATGAACTGGGGCATCCGTTGCCCGCTCGAAACGTAAAGGGAACATCCGTACCCCCCATAGAGAAAATGCACTGCGACGAGCATAGGAGGCCGTGCACGATCTTTCGCATGCCAAATCGCTGAGCGGCCCCCGCCGGAGGGGTGGACGGATGACCGAGGGCGGCCGCTCTTCGCGTACGTCGTGGTCGCCCGCGAGCGGCGACCGTTGGGCTCAGCCGGCGCTACTAGCTGAGCCGTGAGACAACGTTGAACGCGTTACCGCGGACGGTTGCACGCCTAACGTCACCTCACGACCCACTAGGCGAGATCGCGCTTGCGCCGCTCGGCGAACTTCTTCGCGTCGGTCACCTCGCGCAGCTTGCGCGCCGCCTTGAACGCCTGCTCGTTGCGCTCGGCGATCCGTTTCGTGACCTCCTCGAAGGCTGCATCTCCAGTCGCCCTCTTGCTGCCCGGCGTGCGCGTCTTGTCAGTCGCCATGGTCCTGGTCGACCTTTCGATAGAAGCCCAGGGACCTCAGTCTATCGGCCACTCCTCGGGGTCCCGTCTCTCAGCCCGATACGGCGGCGGCTCCGGCGATGAGGCGGCCGATGTTCTCGTCGTTGAAGAACGACTCGGGCGCGACCATGTCCTCGGTCGCGAGGAAGAAGTGGTTCGTCGCGTCCTGATCGCCATGCAGCGCCGCGCGCAGCCGGAGGTGCTGCGCGGCCAGCGGCCCGAGCTGCGCCATCGCCAGGTTGACGTGGAAGTCCGGCAGCGTCGCCTCGTTGCGCTGGCGTTCGTAGCCGGCGAGCGCATGATCGACGGGTCGCCTCCCAGACCGGCCATCGGTCGAGGGCGGCCGCGAGCAGCTCGGCGTCGCGCAGCGCGTCGGTGCCCTCCGGGCTCTCCGTCTTCGGGTTCGGCTCGGTCGCGCCGGCCTTCGCGTCACCGGTGCCGACCCGGAGGGGCCGAGTGCCCGCCACCGCGAGCCCACATGCCCCGGATCCGCCCGCCCATTTTCACGGCTCAGGGGATCGGGTAGCCCGATTAACGACCCGACAACGAGGAGGAGAAACATGACCGATGAGGTCAAGGGCGCTCTGGACGCCGACACCCCGCAGGCCGAAGAGGGGGCTGCGATCGATGAGCAGGGCGTGGGCAACCAGCCCACCGACCCGACCGACACCGACCAGAACGAGGACCCCAAGAGCGGCGGCACTCCGGTGCATCCCTCCCCCACGGCCGACAGCCAGTCGGGCGACGACGGCGAGTCCTGACCCGCCGTACGCGCTGAGTTCGACTCCGGCCGATCGGCCGGGGTCGGGCCATAGCGCTTGGCGCCGCCCGCACGCCGTCTTGCACCGGCAAGAACCACGCGGCGGGTGGCGAAGCAGGGGCCATGGTCACGGCCCCGACCCATCTCGACACACGCCCGTTCGAGCATCACGTGCTCGACTTCCTGGCCTATCTGGAGTTCGAGCGCGGCCTGTCGCGCAACACGCTCGAGGCGTACCGCTCGGACCTGCTGCAGTTCGGCCACTTCCTCACGCGCCACGATTTCGAGGCGACCGCGCTCGGGCACAGCGAGCTGGCGCAGTTTCTCGCCGAGCTCTCGACCGGGGCTCCCCAGCGCCCACCCGTCGCGCCCGCCACGATCCAGCGCAAGGCCGCGTGCCTGCGCTCGTTCTACCGCCACCTGCGCCGCGAGGAGATCATCTCCCACGACCCGACCGCCGAGCTGCGGGCGCCCCGCAAGAGCCAGAAGCTGCCCCAGGTGCTCAGCCGCGACGAGGTCGCCAAGCTGCTCGCCGCCCCGCGCGGCACCGCGCCGGCGGCGCTGCGCGACCGCGCGCTGCTCGAGGTCATGTACGCCTGCGGCCTGCGGGCCTCCGAGGCGATCGACCTCGAGGTCGGCGACCTCGACCTCGAGGCG
>JBOGYT010000323.1:0-5951 GCA_050696955.1 Solirubrobacteraceae bacterium
GCCGCAGTTCGAGGTCGGTCCGCCCGGCTCGCACACGTACCGCACGCTGCCCAAGCTGCGCCTGCGCGACGGCGCGCGCGGCGAGGACATCGTGCTCGACAACCTCGGCTTCGCCGACGCGGCGATCTCGTCCTACGCCATCTTCGCCAAGCTCAAGCGCGACGGGGTGATTCCGCCGCACGTGCGCTTCCAGGTCTCGCTGCCGACGCCGTTGGCGCCCGTCAGTGCGTTCATCGACCCCGAGCATCAGGCACAGGTCGAGCCCGCCTACGAGGCGCGCGTGCTGCGCGAGCTCGACGAGATCTTCGCCGCCGTGCCGCACGACCAGCTGGCACTGCAATGGGACACACGGCTGGAGTTCGCGATCCTCGAAGGCCTCAGCCCCGCCTGGTTTGAGGGGACCCGCGCCGGCGTGCTCGAGCGCCTGCTGCGCGTCAGCCGCGGCGTGCCCGCGGATGTCGAGCTCGGATTTCATCTGTGCTACGGCGACGACTACCACGGCCACTTCACGGTGCCGGGCGACACCCGCAAGCTGGTCGAGGTGGCCAATGCGCTCGCGACCGCGCTGTACCGCCCTCTGAACTGGATCCACCTGCCGGTCCCGGCGGAGGCCGACGAGGAGTACTTCGCGCCGTTGCAGGAGCTGCGACTCGATCCGAGGACGGAGCTGTATCTCGGTGTCCTGCATCTGCACGACGGCAAGGTGGGCGCGCGCAGGCGGATCAGCTGCGCGAGCCGCTACGTGCAGGGCTTCGGTGTCGCCACCGACTGCGGGTGGGGGCGGGGCGGCTCGGTGCAGGTCGACCAGCTGCTCGAACTGCACCGAGCAACCTGCGAGCGCCTCGACGTGCCACGGCCGAGGACGCCGTTCGCGTGGCCTGCCGGCTTTGACCGCATCCCCGACGAAGAATGGACGCGTGCGCCGCTCAGCGAGGCCGGCCTGGCGTACGACCACGTCGACCAGCACGGCTGGTATGACAACCTCAACCCGAGCGTCGCGCAGCTCGCCGCGCACCTGCAGGACGGCGACATCCTCGTCGACTACTCGGGCGGAACGGGCATCCTGCTCGACCGCCTGCGCCTGCGGATCTTCGATCGCGCCGTCGGCACGATCATCGTCGACGCGTCGGCGAAGTTTCTGCGCGTCGCGCACGAGAAGTACAAGGACGACCCGCGCTTCGCGGCCCGGCTGCTGCGCTTCATCAAGGAGGACAAGCGGCTGCAATCCCTCGACGAGGTGCTCGGCCCCGAGCTGCAGCAGCGCGGCGTCGACGCGATCGCCGCGGTCAACGCGATCCACCTGTATCCCGACCTCGACGAGGTGGCCTCGGCGTGGGTGCGGGCGCTGAAGCCGGGCGGCAAGGTGTTCATCAACTCCGGCAACCTGCGCAACCCGAGCGCGAGACCAGGCGAGTGGATCCTCGACGAGACCGTCTGGGTCATCAACGACCTCGCCGAGAGCCTCGTGCGCAGCGACCCGGACTACGCGCAGTACCGCGCGGTGCTGGACGACACCAAGCGCCTGGAGGCGCATCACGCGCACCGCGACCGCGTGTTCATGCAGCCCCGTCCGCTGGAGTACTACACCGATGCGCTGGTGCGCAACGGGCTGACGGTGAACGACGTCAGCCAGGCGACGATCGTGGCCAACGTCAACGAGTGGTACGAGCTCATGACTGCCTACCACGAGGCAGTGCTCGGCTGGGTCGGAGGAACGAAGCGCATCGAGGGCCACGAGCCCTCCGAGGAGGCCGTCGGCGATCGGCTGCGGATCATGCGCCACGCGCTCGACACGATCTTCGGCGGGCGCGACTCGTTCAAGGCGTGCTGGACGTACATCACCGCCACGAAGGCCGGCTGACGTGCACGCCCGCACGATCGCTGTGAGGGAGCGATCGCGGCAGCTTCCCGCGAACGCGGATCCTGGCGATCGTGGCGCACACGGGGGCGCATGCAGCCCCGAGTTCGCCACGACCGCGCCCTGTCCGGAGTCGCGCGGCGCTGGTAATACCGGTGGTATTGGCGAGGGGCCGGGCAGCTACGGGCGCCGCGAGACGGTGCCCAAACCCACAACTTGTTGATGGACGTCTAACCCCAGCGAAACCCGGTCGCCGCGGGCGCCGGCGGCAGCGGGCTCGAGGGCAGCCCCGGCGGCGGGTCCATGACGTGAAAGCCCCTCGGCGACGTGTCGTTGGGCGTGTCGGAATGAAACAGCGACGCCAGGTACTGGATCTGCCCCCGGCCCGGCCCGAGCTCGAACTGCCCGCCGCCGTACGCCCCGATGCCGTTGGCCGCGCAGTAGTCGTAGGCGTCGAACAGGGACTTCACGCCGCCCAGGCGTGACGGCTTGAGGTTCACCATCCGGGGAGCGAACGGCAGCGCCTCGATGTCCGCGATCGAGTGGATGTTCGCGTCCCACGTGATGCGGTCGCGGTGGGGCACGAGCAGCTCGTCGATCTCCGGCGTGAGCTTGGGGTCCTCGATCCAGGCGTCGGGGAACGCCTCGACGACGCGCTGGTAGAGCACCGGGTCCGCCGGCTGGTCGACGGCCGTGCCCTCGTAGAGGCCCTTGAAGTCGACCGAGTCAACCGATCCGGTGGCGACGAGCGCGGCGATGAGCTCCTCGTCCCACGACACGGTCGGATCGAGCTTGAAGCGCAGGGACGGGTAGCACGCGAGGCGGCGTGTCACCGGCTCGAGCGACGGAGGCTCGCCGAGCCGCAGCGAGACGACGAACGTCAGCGGCTGCGGCTCGCGGCCCAGCACCTCGTGCAGGGGCTTGCCGGCCTGGCGCAGCGCGAGATCGAGCGCCGCCGACTCGAACGCCCACGTGCGATACAGCGGCGAGACCTCGCGCTGCGGCGGCTCGGGAAAGAGGTCGAGCGTCGCGAGGTGCTCCGAGAAGGAGTGCATCGTCCAGTCGCCCGCCAGCGCCAGGACCGGACCCGCCTCCTGGGCGACGTCGTGATCGACGGCGTCGTAGACGACGTCCTCGCCGATGCCCTCCTCGCCCTGCCCGCGCAGGTGGATGACGGTCGTCTGGCGCTCGAAGTCGCTCGAGACGTTCTGGCGCAGGCCTTCCAGCTCGTAGTCATCGATGCTCACCGGCAGGTCGGCCACGAGGTCGTAGGTGCTGCTCATCTTTCGGACCCTAGCGGGGCACCTGTCCAAGGGTGCCCGTCAGCACCGCCGAGCCCGGCTTCTCCTTTGCCGACCCGTATGCGATCGCGATCGCCTTCGCCGGCCTGGCCGTGTTCGCCGCCGTGGGCGCGCTCTCACACCAGCACGAGCGGGCCTTCTCGGCGAGCCTCATCTATCTCGGGATGGGTATCGCCGCAGCGACGATCATCGACCTGGTCGGCGTGCGCTGGATCGATCCGTTCAGCGATTACAAGCTGCTCGAGCACCTCGCCGAGTTCGCCGTCATCGTCGCCCTCTTCGGCACGGGCCTGAAGCTCGACCGTGCGCTGGACCGCGGCGCGTGGGGCCCGGTCGTGCGGCTGCTCGCGATCGTGATGCCGCTGACGATCCTCGCCGTGACGATCTTCGGCACCGCGGTCATGGGGCTGTCACTCGGCGCGGCGATCCTGCTCGGCGCCGTGCTCGCGCCGACCGATCCGGTCCTCGCGGGCGACGTGGGCGTGGGGCCGCCGGGCGACGAGGACGAGCGCGACGCGAACTTCGCCCTGACCGCCGAGGCGGGACTCAATGACGGCCTGGCGTTCCCGATCGTCCTGCTCGGCGCCTACGTGGCCGCCGAGGGCGGGACCGGGTGGCTCGGTGAGTGGCTGGCGGCCGACGTCCTCTACGCGATCTGCGCCGGTGTGCTGCTCGGCGCCGCCGGCGGCTACCTCATCGCCGCCAGCATCGTCTGGCTGCGCGACCGCGACCTGCTCACGTCGCACTTCGACGGTTGGGTCGCGGTCGGCGCCGTGCTGCTCGTGTACGGCGTCGCGGAGGTCGCGGGTGGTTACGGGTTCCTCGCCGCGTTTGCCGCCGGGCTCGCGTTTCGCCGCTACGAGCACGGCCACGAGCTCAACCGACGCGTCCACGATGGCGCCGAGGTCGTTGAGAAGTTCGCCGAGCTGGGCCTCATCCTGCTGCTCGGCTCGGTCGTCACGCTCGGCGGGGTCAGCGAGGCCGGCGCCGCGGGCTGGCTGCTCGTGCCGACGCTGCTGCTCGTCATCCGGCCGCTGGCCACGCTGATCGCGTTCACGGGCTCGCCGATGGACCGCGGCGAGCGCATCTTCATCGGCTGGTTCGGGGTGCGCGGCATCGGATCGCTGTACTACGTCGCCGTGGCTCTCGGCTTGGGCATCCTCTCCGCGAACGAGGCGCAGACCCTGGTCTGGACCGTCGTCGCCTGCGTCGTCGCGTCGATCGTCGTGCACGGCGTCACCGCGTCGCCGCTCGCGCGGAGGCTGATCGGGTGAGCGCGGGACTGCCCCTGCGCGCGCTCCTGGCGCTCGCGATCGTCGCGGCGCTGGCACTCCTGGGCTGCGGCGGTGAGGACGACGATGGCGCGTCGCGGCCCGAGGCCCGCGATCTCGTCGTCGGGATCGGCGAGCAGCAGGCGCCGATGTTCGGCGATCCGCGCTTTCGCGCGCTCGGCATCAGGCATGTGCGGCTGGTCGTGCCCTACGACGCGGCCGCCGTGCGCTTCGAGCGCGATCTCGCCGACGCCTGGCTCGCCGGCGCCCAGAGCGCGGGCGCCGAGCCGTTCATCACCTTCGGCCATTCGCGCGGCGACCCCGAGAAGCTGCCGACCGTGGCGGAGTTCCGCGCCGCCTTCCGCGCGTTCCGAGCCCGCTATCCGCAGGTGCGCGTGTACGCGCCCTGGAACGAGATCAACCACTCGAGCCAGCCGACGGCCGGCGCGCCGCAGCGCGCGGCCGACTACTACAACGTCGTCACGGCCGAATGCGACGGCTGCACCGTGCTCGCCGGCGACGTCCTCGACCAAGCGGGCATGGTCGACTACGTCAAGCGCTACCGCCGCCACCTCGACGGCTCGCCGCGGATCTGGGGCCTGCACAACTACGCCGACGCCAACCGCTTCCGCGACCGCGGGCTGCGCGACCTGTTCGCCGCCGTCTCGGGCGACGTGTGGCTGACCGAGACGGGCGGCCTCGTGAAGTTCGGCCGGGCGTTTCGCTACGACGAGCGGCGCGCCGCCCGCGCCGTCGCCTTCTCCTTGCGGCTGGCTCGCAAGCACGAGCGCGTGAAGCGCATCTACCTCTACAACTGGACCGGCGCGAACCCCGGCGACCGCTTCGACGCGGGCTTGATCGGACCACCGGGGTCGCCGTCGGGGAAGGTCCGTCCGGCGTACGAGGTGCTGCGTAAGAGCATCGGTAACGAAGCGGGCTGAGATGGCGATGCGGCGAGCGGTCCCCGAACGAGTTCGCTCGGCGCGGACCCGTTTAGCCCTGAGCGCCCGCCTCCAGCCGCGCCACCAGCTCCTCCAGCCGCAGCTCCTCGAGCCCCGCTCCGACCGCCTCGAGCTCGGCTGCGCACAGCTCGACAAGCGTGCGGCCCTCGCGGCACAGCTCGAGCGTCTCGCGCAGGCCGGCCTCGCCGGAGTCCAGGCGCTTGATGATCTCCTCGAGGCGCGCCGTCGCCGCCTCGTACGTGAGCTGCTCGTCAGGCTCGGTCATCGTCGTCGCCGGAGATCGTCGCATCGACGGCGGCGTCGCTGAAGCGCACGGAGACGTCGCCCGCCCGGCGCGCGGCCGCGGCGCTCGTGACGACCTCGCCGTCACGGTCTGCGACGAGCGCGTAGCCGCGCTCGAGCGTGCGGTCCGGATCGTGGGCCGCGAGCGCCATCGCGAGCGCCTGCAGCCCGGACGCGCGGCGCGCGTCGAGTGCCTCGGCCTGCACGCGGCGGTCGATGACGAGCGCCCGCCGCCCGACGCGCTTGCGCTCGTTGTCGACCCGGCGCCGGCCCGAGG
>JBOGYT010000324.1:0-7490 GCA_050696955.1 Solirubrobacteraceae bacterium
TCGCCTGGCTCCGCGGCCGCCGCGCCGGCGTCGGCCACGGCGGGCGCGTGGCGCGGCGCCGTGTCGAGCAGCGCGATGAGCGTCGCCATCGCGACGAGGTACGCCAGGACGACCGGCACGAGCAGCCGCGAGCCGCCCTCGACGGCGACGAGCGCGAGCGCGGCGAGCAGCGCCTGACCCGCGCCGAGCGCGGCCACGGAGGCGTGCGTCGTGCGCAGGCGCGCGTGCGTGCGGTGCGTGAGGTGGTCGCGGCCGGCGGTGAGGATCGACACGCCGCGCCGCCGTCGGGAGACGACGACGAGGCAGGTGTCCAGCGCCGGCACCCCGACGAGCAGCAGCCCCATCACGAGCGCCTGCCATTCCGCGGCGGCCGACGAGGCGCCGACCATGACGAGCGCGGCGACCGCGAAGCCGATCGGCAGGCTGCCGCCGTCTCCCAGGAAGATGCGCGCCGACGGCCGCGACAGGTTGTGCGGCAGGAAGCCGAGGCAGGCGCCGCAGAGCGCGGCGCCGGTGACGACGAGCCACACGTCCGACTGCACGAGCCCGAGCGCGGCGACGGCGGCCGCGACGACGCACGCCATCGTGCTCGACGCGCCGTCCATGTTGTCGAAGAGGTTGAACGCGTTCACGACGGCGACGACCCAGACCACCGTCGCGAGCAGGTCGGCGGCGGGGCCGAGGCCGAGCGACCAGCCGAGATCCGCCGCCCACAGCATCGCGGCCAGGCCCGCCTCGACGGCGACCCGTGGCAGCGGAGCGACCGTGCGGCGGTCGTCGAGCGTCCCGACCGCCCACAGGACGACGACGCCCGCGAGCACCGGCAGGGTCTGGCGCGGTGTGGACGTCAGCGTGAGAACGGCGACGACGAACCCCGTGATGACCGCGAGGCCACCGAGGTACGGCGTCGGCGCGGCGTGCGCCTTGTAACCCACCGGCGCGTCGTAGAACTCGAAGCGATCGGCCAGCCGGATGGCGACGGGCGTTGCGGCGTAGACGATTGCCATCGCCAGCGCCAACCCCACGAGCAGGCGCGCCTCGAGTGGCACTTCATCCGCTCCGGCGACGTGTCAGAAAAAACCGCAGGTGACAAGCAAAGCACGCCTGGCGTGTTATGCGCCACCGCCACCTACACTCCCTCACCTCCGCATGCTGCTCCGCTCGCGCGCAGGCCGGGCTCTTGCACCGGCCGCCCTCACGGCGCTCGCCGCGCTCGCGCCGGGCGCCACCGCGCAGGCTGCCGAGAAAGCGGTGTGGGGGCCGACGACGCTGCCGGGCGGCGCGCCCGCGTTCGGGCTGTACGGCGAGCTGGGCATCGACACGCTGCAGCTCGGCCTGAGCTGGGCCGACGTCGCGCCCACGCGTCCCGCGGTTGCGAGCGATCCGGCCGATCGGGCCTACCGCTGGCCGGCGGAGATCGACGCTGCGGCGTCGCAGGCGGCGGGGCGGGGGATCCGGCTCGCCCTGCTCGTGACGAACGCACCGCCGTGGGCCAACGGCGGCCGCCCGCCGATCTGGGCACCGCAGGACCCGCAGGTCTTCGCCGCGTTCCTGACGGCCGCGGCACGCCGGTATCCCGCGGTCCGGCGCTGGATGATCTGGGGCGAGCCCAACCGCGCCGACCGCTTCCAGCCCAACGGCGCGAACGATCCGGTTGCCCCGCGGGCATATGCCGCGCTGCTGGACGCCGCCTACCGATCGCTCAGGCGCGCCAACCGCGCCAACCGGGTGATCGGCGGCATGACGTGGACGAACGGGACCGTGAAGCCGCGCGACTTCGTGCGCTGGATGCGCCTGTCGAACGGCACGCCGCCACGCCTCGATTGGTACGGGCACAACCCGTTCCCGTTTCGCTATCCGCGGCTGACCGAGCCGCCCGTCGGCGGCTTTCGCGACATCAGCGACACGGACACGCTCAGCCGCGAGGTCGCGCGGGCGTACGGCCGCATGGTGCCGCTGTGGCTGTCGGAGTACACGATCCAGACGCAGCGCGGATCGGACATCTTCGCGACGTTCGTCACCGAGCCCGACCAGGCGAGGTACCTGACGGCCGGCTACAAGATCGCCGACGACGTCGGCGCGCGCGTCGCCGGCCTCGGCTGGTTGTCGCTGCTCGATGAGCCCGAGGCGCCCGGGAGCGCGAACTGGGGCGTCATGACCCACGGCCTGCGGCGCAAGCCATCGTTCCGTGCGCTCGCGCGGGCTCCGAGCGAGCGCTTCGCGCCGAACGTCACGGTGAAGCGCGCCCGCGGCCGAGGGTTGCGGGTGAACGTGGTCCTTGTGCCGCGGCGCAGCGGCGTCATCCGTGTGGAGTTGCGACGCCGGGGCAGGCGGCTCGATCGCGAGCTCGTGCACGGCAAGGCGGCGCGCAAACAGACCGTCCGGCTGCGCGCCGCCACGCGGCCGGGCGGCCGCTACACCGTTGTCGTGCGCTCCTCCCGGGCCGCAACGACACGGCGGAACGTACGCGTTCGCTGAACGGCGCGCTGGGGTAGGCTCGGGCAGCCCATGCGCGAGGAGGCCGAGACGTGACGACGAAGTCGGCCCGCGTGCTGGGCGCAGCGCTCGGCGCGGTCGCGCTCGTCCCCGCGACGGCGGCCGGCCAGGGCTACCGGCTGCCGCAGCCCAGCTGTCCGATCGTCGGGACCCAGACCGTCGCGCTCGACGGCGATGACGACTTCAGCGCCACCGTCGGGCCGGACGTCATCTTCGGCTACGGCGGCGACGACACGATCCGCGGTCTTGCCGGTCCGGATTGCATCTACGGCCTGGACGACGACGACGAGCTCGACGGCGGCTCGGGCAACGACTTCCTGTTCGGTGGCGAGGGCGCCGATCGGCTCGTCGGGCGCGCCGGCCGTGACCGCCTCCGCGGGCAGGACGGCCGCGACAACCTCAGCGGAGGCACCGCCGGCGACGTCCTCCGCGGCCAGGCCGGCGGCGACCGGCTCGACGGCGGGCCGGGCAGGGACCGGCTCACCGGCGGGCCCGGCGGCGATCGCCTGACCGGCGGGCGGCACCGCGACAACATGAGCGGAGGGGCGGGGGCCGATCGCATCTTCGCCCGGGACGGCGAGATCGACTCGATCAACTGTGGCGGCGGGAACGATCGCGCGACGGTGGACAGAAGGGATTTTGTGGCAAAGAACTGCGAGCGCGTCTTTAAGCGCTAACGTCATCGCCCGATGTCCACCTTCTGTAAAGGACGTTGACCGTCCGCTGCCGGGCGTTCGGCCTCGGCTGCGCGCTTGTCCTCTCGCTCGCCGCGTTTCCCACGTCAGCCTCGGGTTTTGAGAAAGCGTTCTGGGGACCGGCGGCCATCGACGGCGTGTCGCAATTTCCCAGATATCGGGACCTCGGCGTGACGCTGTACCAGGTGCAGTTGCTGTGGCACCACGTCGCGCCGCGCCGGCCCGCTCATCAGCTCGATCCGAGCGACCCCGCATACCGCTGGCCGGCGAACATCGATCACGCGATCCGGGAGTCCCGGCGCAACGGCATGGGCGTCCTCATCATGATCGTCGGCGCGCCGCGGTGGTCCAACGGCGGCAGGTCCTGGACCCACGCGCCACGGCCCCGGGACTTCGCGCGGTTCGCCCGTGCGGCGTCGCGGCGCTACCGCGCGGTGCGTCACTGGATGATCTGGGGCGAGCCATCGAACCGGCGCAACTTCAAGCCGTTCCGGCGCCAGCCGCTCGGGACGCGGCTGACCGCCGCGCAGGCCGCGACGCCGCGCCGCTACGCGCGTCTCCTCGACGCCGCGTACGCCCAGCTCAAGGCCCGCAGCCGGTCGAACGTCGTCATCGGCGGCAACACGTACACGACCGGCGACATCCGCCCACGGGACTGGGTGCGCGGCATGCGGCTGCGCGACGGCCGGCCGCCGCGGATGGACGAGTACGGCCACAACCCGTTCTCCCTGCGCGAGCCCGATCTCGACAACCCGCCGTCGCGCAACGGCGTCATCGACTTCTCCGACCTGCGCCGCCTCGACCGGCTCGTGCAGCGCCGTCTGGGCCGGCCGCGCCACCGGCGGATCAAGCTGTTTTTGTCGGAGTACACGATCCCCACCGACGGGCCGGACCTCGAGTTCAACTACTTCGTGCCGCGCACCACGCAGGCGAAGTGGATCCGCAGCGCCTTCCGCGTCGCGCGCGGGCTGCCGAGCGTCTCCGGGCTCGGCTGGATCCATCTCTACGACGATCCCCCCGACCCCGCCGGCCGGCCGGTCCGCCGCGGCGGCCTGCTGACGCACGACGGCGTGAAGAAGCCCGGCTACGCGGCGTTCGCGCAGGGCTGACCCGGCGAGCCGCGCTCAGGCCGGTAGCGTCCGCACCTCCGGCAGCGGCACGATGAACCGCCCGCCGCGGTCGAGGAACGCGACCTCCCGCTCGAGGAACTCGTCGAGGAAGTGCCAGGGCAGCGCCAGGTAGTAGTCGGGTGCCATGCCGCGCGACTCCTCCTCGCTGATGATCGGGATCCGGGTCGCGATCGTCTCCGAGCCCCACTTGTCGGGGTTGCGATCCGCCGCGAACGGGACGAGGTCGGGACCGATGCCGGCGTACTGGAGGATCGTGTTGCCCTTCGTCGAGGCGCCGTAGATGTGGATCGTCTTGCCGTCGGCGACGAGCTGCTCGCACGTCTCGCGAAGCTCATCTTTAACCCGCTCGGCGTTCACGCGAAAGCGCTCGTAGGGCTCCGGCGAGTCGAGCGCGAGCTCGAACTCGCGGATCCGCAGTTTCTGCAAGGCCTCGTCATGCTCCGGCGTACGCTGCAGGCAGCCCTCGTGGCCGATGTACAGGCGGATCGACCCGCCGTTGATGTCGTTGAGCTCGGCGCGGACGCACTCGAGCCGGAACTCGCCGATCAGCCGCTCGATGACCGCCAGCGAGTAGTACTCCAGATGCTCGTGCACGATGGCATCGAAGGAGTTCTGCTCGAGCATCGTCGGCAGATAGTGCAGCTCCATCACCCACACGCCGCTCTCACCGAGCGCATCGCTGACGTCCTGCACGAAATCCATCGGGCGTTCCAGGTCATAGAACATCGCGATCGTCGTGATGACCTTCGCCTTGACGTCGGGATGGCGCTGGCGCAACGCCTCGTACGAGAAGAAGTCGCGCACGACGTTGTAGCCCTTCTCGACCGCGTAGCGCGACACGTCGGAGGGATCGAAGCCCAGGTGGCGCAGCTGGTCGGTCTGAAAGCCATCGAGCAGCGTGCCGTCGTTGCAGCCGATGTCGACGACGAGATCGCCCGCCGACAGGCCCACGAGATCCTCCGCCGACTGCGCGATCTCGTGCAGGTTCGCCGTCATCGTGCGGTTGATGCCCGAGCGATACCAGTAGTTGTGGTACAGGATCGATCCGGGCACCGTGTGGCGCGTCTGGATGAGCCCGCACGCCTCCTGGTCGCGCGTCATGTCGCAGCGCACGAGCTCGAGCGGGATCGACCGCTGGACGGGCTGGTCGCCGTCGGGAGTGGCAAAGGCGCCGGCGATGTACTGATCGCCGAGCGACAGGACGTGGGCGAGCTCCGAGGATCCACAGATCCGGCACGTGGTGCGCGTGACCAGGCTGGTTCGGGGGACGGGACGGCGGTCGGCCACTGCTCGCTGATCCTTCGGTCGGGAAGCGTGCGGCACGATACATGGATGCCGAACGCCCGCGACGATGGGAATGTGGCGAGAATTCTGGTCCTGTCCGCGCGCGCGCCGCAGCGCGGCGGCCGCGGGGATCAGAACCGGCTCGCCCTGTTACTGCCCTATCTCGCCGAGCGTCACGACGTCACGCTCGTGACCGGGCAGCCGGTCGCGGAGTCGGAAACCCCGGCAGGGATCGACGCCATGGCTGTCTTCACCGCGCCGGCGTCGCGCATCCCCGGCGTGCTCCAGACCGCGACGACCCTGCCGGTGCAGACCTCGTGGTTCACGCCGCCCGCGCTGTGGCGCAAGGCGGTGGGGATCGCGCAGCGCTGCGACGTCGCGCTCGTCGTGACCTCCCGGTCGCTGCGCGGGCCGCTCCCGGTGCCGACCGTCGTCGATCACATGGACGCCTTCAGCTACAACATGCGCGAGCGCGCGCGCGGTCCCGAGAACGCTGCGCGCCGGGCGGCCGCGCGCTGGGAAGCGACCCGCTCCGTGCGCTGGGAGCAGGACATCGCGCGATTCTCCGCGGCCCGGATCGCGTCGTCCGAAGGCGTCAAGCGACTGCTTCCGGAGGGCTCCCCGATCAGCGTCGTGCCGGCGGCGTGGGAGGGCGACATCGCCGACGACCCGCCGGGTCACGTCCGCGACCTCGACGTGGTGCTCAGCGGCAACATGCGCTACCCGCCCAACCGCGAGGCGGCGCTGCGCCTCGTCAACGAGATCCTCCCGCGCGTGCGCGAGCTCCGGCCCGGCGTCCGCGCGGCGATCGTGGGCCGCAACGCCGCCGACTACGCCGCCGAGCTCGGCGCCGGCGACGTCGAGCTGCACGCCGACGTCCCGGACCTGCACGCGTTCCTGCGCCGGGCGAAGATCGCGGTCGCCCCGATCCGCGGCGCCGGCTCCCCGTTCAAGGTGCTCGAGGCGGCGGCCTGCGGGGCCGCGCTCGTGGGCAGCGGCTGGGGGCTTCGGGCCTACGGGATCCGCGAGGTCATCGCGGAGGGCTCGGATGAGTTCGCCGACGCGATCGTCCGCCTGCTCTCCGATGACGCCGCTCGCGGCCGGGCGGCCGCGGCGGGCCGCGACGCCGCTCGGGCGCACCGGGCCGAGGGCATCGCCGCGCGCTTCGAGGAGATCCTCGTCGCCGCTGCGGCGCAGCGCCAGGCGCTGCACTAACGTCCGCCACCTATGGCCGACATCACCATCTACGAGAAGCGCACCTGCTCGACCTGCCGGACGCTGTTCACGCTGCTGACCGAGCGCGGGGTGGACTTCGAGCGCGTCGAGTACCACGTCGAGGGCATCTCCGAGGAGCGCATCCGCGAGCTGCTGGCGAAGGCCGGCATCTCGGCGCGCGAGGCCCTGCGCGAGCGCGAGCCGCTCGTCGCCGAGCTCGGGCTGGCGCGCGAGGACATCACCGACGACGAGCTCGTGCCGCTGATGGCCGAACATCCCGAGCTGCTCCAGCGCCCGATCGTCGTGCGCGGCGACCGCGCGGTGCTCGCGCGGCCGATCGACCGCGTGCTCGAGCTGCTCGAGGAGCAGTAGCGGCCGGCGGATGCGCTCGCGGCGCCTGACTGTGCGCACGCTCGTCGCCCCGCTCGCCGCCGCGCTGGCGCTGCCGGCCCCGGCCGCGGCGGTCGTCACGATCGACGGGCGCGGGTTCGGGCACGGCGTCGGCATGTCGCAGTACGGCGCGTACGGCTACGCGCTGCGCGAGAACCGCGACGCCGCCTTCATCCTGAGCCACTACTACACGGGGACGACCCTCGGGACGACCGCCGCCATCCGCGTGCGCGTGCGCCTCAAGCGCGTCGCCGCGCCGAAGCTCTGCTCGGCCTCGCGG
>JBOGYT010000325.1:0-11538 GCA_050696955.1 Solirubrobacteraceae bacterium
CGTCACCCGGCCCGACCGGCCGCGCGGTCGCGGCCGCCGGCTCGCCGCGCCGCCCGTCGCCGATGCGGCACGCGCGCTCGGACTCGAGCTCTACCAGCCCGAGAACGTCAATTCCGACGAGTCCCGCGAGCGCATCGCCGCCGCCCGGCCGGACGTCGTGTGCGTGTGCGCGTTCGGCGCGCTGATTCGCGATCCGCTGCTGACACAGCACGAGATGCTCAACGTCCACCCGTCGCTGCTGCCGCGCTGGCGCGGAGCGGCGCCGGTCGAGCGCGCGATCATGGCGGGCGACGAGCGCACGGGCGTGACGATCCTCGGCCTGGTCGCGGCGCTCGACAGCGGCCCCATCTCGCTCGTCGGCGAGGAGCCGATCGCGCCCGACGACACGTACGGGACGCTCGCGCCGCGCCTCCAGGAGCTCGGCGCCGGGCTGCTCATCCGCACGCTCGACGAGCAACCGCCGTTCGCCGAGCAGCCCGAGGACGGCGTGACCTACGCCGACAAGATCGGTCCGGATGACCGCACGCTCGATCCCGCTGCCCCGGCCGAGGTCAACGACCGTGCCGTGCGCGCGCTGAGCCCGCACATCGGCGCGCGCGTCGCGCTGCCCGACGGGGCGATGCTCGGCGTCCTGCGCGCCCGCATCGCGGAGCCCGGCGCGAGCGGCCCGCTGCGCGCCGACGACGGCCGGCTGCTGCTCGGCGGCTTGGAGCTGCTCGAGGTCCAGCCGGCCGGCGGCCGGCCGATGGACGCGGCGGCGTTCCTGCGCGGCCATCGGCTGTGACCGTCAAGGCGCGCTCGCAATGGCCGGCGTGACCCCCGCCCGCCGCGCGGCGTTCGCCGTCGTGCGGCGCGTCTTCGAGCAGGGCGCGTACGCCGACCGGGCGCTGCACGCCGAGGCGCGCGACCTCGATCCGCGCGAGCGGGCGTTCGCGATGCGGCTCGCCTACGGCACCGTGCAGCGGCGGCTGTCGCTCGATCACCTCATCGAGCAGCTCGCGCAGCGGCCGGTCGAGAAGCTCGATCCGCAGACCCTGGCCGCGCTGCGGCTCGGGCTCTACCAGCTCGTCTTCCTCGACTCAGGGCGCGATCACGCGGTCGTCGGCGAGAGCGTCGAGCTTGCCAAGGGCGGCGGGCACGGGGGAGGGCACAGGCTCGTCAACGCGGTCCTGCGGCGGGCCGCGCGCGAGCGACCGGCGCTGCCCGACGACGACACGCCCGCGAACGCCGCGATCGCGCACTCCTACCCGCCGTGGCTCGTCGCGCTGTGGTGGGACGAGTACGGCCGCGACGAAACGCGCGCGCTGCTGCGTGCCGGCAACGAGCCCGGTGAGCTCGTGCTGCGCGCGAACACGCTCGTCACGACGCCCGAGCAGCTCGCGCAGGCGCTGCCGGTCGCGACGCGTCCGGTCGGCGAGCTGCCGGAGGCGCTCATCGTCGACGGCGCGTTCGACGCGCACGGCCACGACCTCTGGCGAGCGGGCGCGTACGCGACGCAATCGCGCGCGTCGATGCTCGCCGCGCGCGCGCTCGATCCCCGGCCGGGCGAGCGGGTGCTCGACCTGTGCGCAGCGCCGGGCGGCAAGACGACGCATCTCGCCGCGCTCATGGGAGACGAGGGCACGATCGTCGCGGTCGAGCGCCATGCCGGCCGCGCCGACGCGCTGCGCCGCACGTGCGAGCGCATGCGGGCCGGCAGCGTCGACATCGAGGTCGGCGACGCCGCCTCGTACGCCACGAGCGATCCCTTCGACCGCGTGCTCGTCGACCCGCCGTGCAGCGGCCTGGGCACGCTGCAGGGCCACCCCGACCTGCGCTGGCGAGTGACGCCCGCGTCGATCGACGCGATGGCCGCGGAGCAGCGCGAGATCCTCGGCGCCGCCACGCAGGCGCTGAAGCCCGGCGGCACGCTCGTCTACTCGACGTGCACGCTCTCGCGGCCCGAGAACGAGGACCAGGTGGCGCAGGCGGACCTGCGAGTGCGGTCAGAGCGCCGGCTGTTGCCCCACCGCGACCACACCGACGGCTTCTACATTGCCCGCTTGACCTCGTGATGCGGGAGGATGGAGGCATGAGCAGCGTTGACCTCGGGCCCGTCTGCCCGCACTGCTCGGAGCCATGGCTGCGGCCGACGAACCTGCCGGGGCGCTACCGCTGCGTGTACTGCCTGCACCGCTTCGAGCTGTGCTCGCTGTGCCCGTCCTGCGGAGAGCACTCTACGATCGTGCGCATGTCGAACACCGCTGTCCTGTCATGCAACGCCTGCGCGGCCTCGATGCTGCGCCAGATTTGACCCCGCCACGGCCCGAGCGCTGCGTCACGCCGTCGATCCTGTCGGCTGATTTCGCCAACCTCGCGGGTGAGGTGCGCGAGATCATGGCCGCCGGTGCCACGGTCATCCACTGCGACGTCATGGACGGCCACTTCGTGCCGCCGATCACGTTCGGGCCGATCGCCGTCTCCGCGCTGCGCGAGGAGCTCGGCGACGAGATCTTCCTCGACGTCCACCTCATGATCGAGCGACCCGAGCTGCAGGTCGAGGAGTTCGCCAAGGCCGGCGCCGACGGGATCACGATCCACGTCGAGGCCACCCCGCATCTGGACTACACGCTGTCGTCGATCCGCGCGGCCGGATGCCGCGCGGGCCTGACGGTCTGCCCGGGCACGCCGCCCGATGCGTTCGAATGGAATGACGTCGACCTCGCGCTGATCATGACCGTCAACCCCGGATGGGGCGGCCAGCCGTTCCTGCGCAACCAGCTCGACAAGATCCGCCGGGTGCGCGAGCTCGTCGGCGACGACGCGCCGGTCGAGGTGGACGGCGGCGTCAACCCCGAGACCGCGGCCGAATGCGCGGAGGCGGGCGCGACGTGGTTCGTCGCCGGCTCGGCGATCTTCGGCAGCGACGATCCGGCGCAGGCCTTCAAGGACATCGCAGCGGCCGCCGGCTGCGCCTAGACCCTCGCGCGGCGCCCACAATCCGCATGTCAGTAGATACCGAGCTTGAGGACATCGGCTGGGGGCACCCGTCGGTGGTCCCATGCCCAGCTCCCGTCAGGATTGGTCGTCCAAACCGCGCGGTCGATGAGATCGATCCACGCGAGGACAAGTTCGCCGATTGAGGGCAGCACCAGGCACGGCTCGCTCACGTCATCGTTCTGAGTGTAGATCGGCACTGGGGAGTCGCGAGGCACGTCGCAGTGGAAGTACACGGTTGGCCTGTCACCGACCGGGTTCAGTAAGCCGTCGAGGCCATACAACTGCCGCATGGCCCCTCCGAGGGACTGGTAGTCCTCCGCGACGTATCGCAACGGGAGGTGGGTCCGCCGGGGAGAGATCTCCGTCGCCCGCGGGTTGTCGTCGATGAGGACGCCATCGTGCCAGCGCCACCATTCGCGCGCTTCCTCGGGCAGCTCGATACCCAACGGCGCGAGCAGGTCATCAATCTGTCCGTCCGTCATGCCTGGCGCCCAGGCGTCCACGATCAGCGAACCTGCCGCCCGCAATCTGGCTTCGAGGCGTTGCAGCAGGTGTTCATTGAGCAACGTTGGCACGGCGATCACTACGGCGTCGGCTTGTTGCAGATGCCGATGGTCGGGATGTTTCCGGCGCGCTTAACGGGCACGTTGAGAAATGTTGAGGTTGGCGATGGTGCCATGGTCGTGTGTTCCTCGGCGTGGATATTGCAGCCGTGGAACGTGATTGCAGGGCCGGGTAGGTTGTCGCTGAAGAATTGGCCCAACCTGGTGCCTTGCAGGCAGTTCTGCACTGTCGATGCAGGGTGCTCCAGAACGGGAACTCATGGCACTGCTTGCCCACAGGCGTAGGCGACGGGCACCCAGGCCCAGGATCGGTCCGTCCCGCGTACCACGTACGGCTCGTTGTGACGCCGGTCGTTTCTCGGTAATTGAGAACGAACCAGGCCGGGTTCCGGATGAGCGCGGCTTGGTCGTTCGCTGCTGGTTCCGCGGCATCGTGGCCCGTGACGAAGATCGGTAGCCAGGTGCAGTCGCTGGCTGGGCCGCGAGACCCACGGCGCCCACCGCGCGGGTCGGCGTCGGGAGGAACTTGCCGCGCGTCAGCGTGCCCTTCAGCCTGGACACCCCGCGGGTCTCCTCAGCCGCGTCGGCCGCCGCCGCGTCGCTAACCAGCGCGGTGCCGTCCTCGATCACGGCCTGGGCCGTTGGCGTCAGGGTGGCCGGGCTCTCGGTCGTTGCGGCCTCGATCACCTCGGGAAACTCCGTGACCGGTGTGGCCGACGCCGCCGCGGGCACGAAGGCACCCAGCACGCCGACGCCGCAGATCACCGCCAGCAGCCGCCCCGGACGCGTTCGCGCGAGCGCGGGTGCAACGCGAGTGACTCCTGAAGCATCGATTACGGTGATGCCAGCCATCGTGCCCTCCGTGAGCTGCATCGCACATCAAGCTTCGCCGCGACCTTCGAGGGGAGCGGCGTCGAGCGCGACGGATTTGAGGATGAAGCTGCAGCCAGCCGCAGCTTCATCGGCGCGATCGCGATGCCGGCATATAGTGCCGGTGATCTTGCGGAGCATCTGCTCGCGTCTCCGAGCTGGTCAGCCGCGGCGGTACACGAGCGCGAGCAGCGCGCTGAGCAGCGACGTCGCGCCGCAGTAGCCGACCTCCGTCCGCAGCAGCTGGTCGTCGATGACCGGGCTGAGCATCCAGGCGATGAAAACGCCGGCGGCGAACAGCCACGCCGCCGCGGCCGCGCGCGCCTGCCCGCGCGCGAGCGCCGCCTGGTTGAGCGTCCCGGCGATGAGGTGAAAGCCCATCCCGAGGCCGACGAGCGCCAGCCCGGGGCCGGACAGCTCGCGGCGGATGTCGAAGAGCGCGCGCACGACCGGCGGGCCGACGACGAGCAGGCCGATCGACACGACCGCGGCGAACGCGGCGATCGCGACGAGGGTGACGCGGATCGCGTGCTGGAACTCGCCGCGGCCGGCGGTCGCCTCGAGGCCGGCGAGGTGAGGCAGCAGCGAGCCCTGGATCGCCTGGAAGAGCTGCAACGGCGCGCGCGCGAGGAGCAGCACGCTGAACACGACGCCGGCGAGGATGGCGTCGGACGACGTCGCCTCGACCGTCAGCACGGCGCCGTTGATGAGCGTCTGCTCGGCGACCATGACGGCGAAGACCGCCGTGGCGAACCCGGCTCCGTGGCGCAGCGTCAGCCCGCCCTCGGTCTCCTTGACCGCCTGCGGATCGGCCGGCGGGTCGCGCCGCATGAAGAACCACGGGACGACGACGAGCGAGAACAGCGGCGCCGCCGCGATCCCGAGCGCGACCGCCGTCTGGCCGTCCGCGATGCCGACGACGACGGCGAGCGCGAAGCACACGCGCGAGCACGCCTCGAGGAAGACGAGCGCGCCGTACAGCGCGAAGCGCTGGTGGCCCGCGAGAAAGCCGCGCGCGAAGTAGCTCGCCGCGTAGGCGAGCACCCCGACGACGAGGATCCAGTAGATCGACGCCGACCCGTCGAACAGGTCGTTTTGCAGCGGGTCGCGGAACGCCAGGGCGACCGCCAGGAACGCGGCCGCGAAGGCCGCCTGGATGAGCAGCGGGACGGCCACGGGGTGCTCGTGCAGCCCGCGCGCGCGGCGGTCGGCGATCGTGCGCGACAGGAGCTGCTCGATCGGCCGGTAGATGACCGAGACGATCACGAACAGCACCGACCACAGCAGCGAGATCCGCTTGTACTCGACGGCCTCGAGCGCGTGCGCGGCCAGCGCGAAGTACGCGAACGTCACCAGGCCGGTCGTGGCGATCCCGACCGACAGGATCCGGGCGCCGCGGACGTACCCGGACCGTCCGCGGGGCGTCCCGGCGGCGACGCTAGAGGCGGACAAGCAGCATGGTCCAGGGGAACGGCGACCGAGCCTGCACAACGTCGCCGTGGCGCGACAGCAGTTCGACGAAGCTGCGCTTGGACCAGTGGTTCAGGTGCCCTGGGGTGTTGCCCAGCTGCTTGATGTAGGCGCCGCGGGCCATGTTCAGCCCCCGCCACAGCGGCTCGCGCGGAACCGACACGAGCAGGTGGCCGCTCGCGACACGCGC
The DNA here is from genome assembly GCA_050696955.1 of Solirubrobacteraceae bacterium. Classification (GTDB taxonomy): domain Bacteria; phylum Actinomycetota; class Thermoleophilia; order Solirubrobacterales; family Solirubrobacteraceae; genus CADCVQ01. Next base: position 6,073 of record JBOGYT010000325.1, read on the forward strand.
CATCTCGGCGACCGTGTGCTCGGGATCGGGAACGTGCTCTAGCACCTCGATCGCCGCCGCGACGTCGAACTCGCCGTCGGCGAACGGGAGGTTCTCGGCCTTCATGACGCGGTAGCTGAGGTTCGGCGCCTGACGCTCCTCCCACTGCGCGTGCAGCTGCGGATCGTCGAGGTCGATCCCGACGACCGGCTTGTCGCCGAGCCGCTGCGCCCACGTGTGCGTGAGCACCGCCTCGCCGCAGCCGACGTCGAGCAGCGACTGCGGATCGGCCTGCGCGAAGAGCTCGTCGAGCGTGCGCTCGAACGCGCTCATGAGCCGCCGCACCACGGGGTTCGTCGACCCGTACTTGTCGTACGTGTTGCCGGTGACCGTGCCCTCTGCGTCCACGGTCACGGCGGGTGGGGCGGAGCTCACAGCCGGACCGCCTCGCGATCCTCCGTCTTGCCGGTCGCGCCGCCGGATTCCGCGCCGGTCGTCGCGGACTGACCGGTCGCCGCGTCGCCCGGCTCGTAGTGCGACGGCGCGACGCCGAGCTTGAGCTCGATGCGCCGCACGCGCTCGAACGTGCGCTGCAGCATCGTGCGCTGCGCGGCGAGCAGGTCGCCCATGACGCCGAGCGCCGCGAGCACCATCGCCGCGTTGAACAGCACCGCGCCGAGGATGAGCGACTGGACGTGGCCCTTGCCCTCGCCGGCGACGATGTAGAAGTAGGCGAAGCGCCCCCAGACGATCAGCGCGATCAGCCCGATCACGGCGGCCGCGCTCATGAAGACCTTCAGCGGCTCGTACTGGGAGTAGATGCGGAAAATCGAGATGCCGTTGCGGCGCACGTAGGCCCACATCGACGGAAACAGCCGCGACTCGCGCGTCTTGGGATTCGTCCGGATCGCGACGTGGTCGACGGCGACGAGCAGCTTGCCGGCCTGGATGATCGTCTCGAGCGTGTACGTGAACTTCGACACGACGGCCATCTGGATCGCCGCCTCGCGGTTGTAGGCGCGAAAGCCCGACGTCGTGTCGGGCACCTCGGTCGACGACGCCTGGCGCACGACCCACGAGCCGAGCTGCTGGAGCAGCTTCTTCGGCCGCGAGAAGTGCTCGATCCCCTGGACCTCGCGGTCGCCGACGACCATGTCCGCCTTGCCGTCGAGGATCCGCGCGACGAGCTTCGGGATGTCCTTGGCGTTGTACTGGTTGTCGCCGTCCGTGTTGACGATGACGTCGGCCCCGAGCTTCAGGCACGCGTCGAGGCCCGCCTGGAACCCGGCGGCGAGCCCCTTGTTGTTCGTGAGGCGCACGATGTGGTCCACGCCGCCGGCGCGCGCGACGTCGATCGTGCTGTCCGTCGAGCCGTCGTCGATGATGAGCCATTCGACCGCGTCGAAGCCGTCGACCCGTCGCGGGAGGTCGGCCAGGACAAGCGGCAGCGTCTGCTCCTCGTTGAAGCAGGGGATCTGGATGATCAGCTTCATGCGGCGGGTCGGCATGGGATCCTACCCGCCATCGCGACGTCATCAGTGCCCAGCGCCGAGAGGCCGGCAGCCGTCTCCTCCACGTCACCCGCCGGGGCCTCCCCGGCGCGACGCTGGCTGCGCGGGGTCTCGACGGCGAGCTGGGAGCGCGTCGGCGTCGGCCTGCTGCTGCTCGGCGCGCTCGCCGGCTTCTTCGTGTACCCGACGTATCCGAACTACGACTCGGTCTACTCGCTGCTGTGGGGGCGCGAGCTGCTGGCCTTCGACCAGCTGTCCTTCGAGGCCTACCGGGCGCCGACCGAGCACCCGCTCGCGATCGCGTTCGGCGCGCTGCTGAACCCGCTCGGCGGCGCCGCCGACCGGGCGATGATCGCGTTCTCGGTGCTGTCGTTCGTCGTGCTCGTCGTGGCGGTCTACATGCTCGCCAAGACCGCGTTCACGCCGCTCGTCGGCGCGATCGCGGCGGCGCTCGTGCTGACGCGCTTCGACTTCCCGTTCCTCGCGGCGCGAGGCTACATCGACATCTCCTACCTCGCCGTCGTCATGGTCGCCGCGGTGATCGAGGCGCGCGCACCGCGAAGACACCCGGTCGTCGTGCTCGGACTGCTCGCCGCCGCCGGCCTCATGCGACCGGAGGCGTGGCTGCTCGCGGGGCTGTACTGGCTGTGGATCGTGCCGCCGGCGACATGGGGGCAGCGGGCGAAGTACGCGCTGCTCGCCGCGATCGGCCCCGTGGTCTGGGTCGGGGCCGATTTCGCGGTGACCGGCAACCCCACGTACTCGCTGACGGCGACCGGCGAGCTCGCCAACGAGCTCGGCCGCGACAAGGGCATCGGCGAGGTCCCCGACGCGCTCTACACGTTTCTCATCACGCTGACGAAGTTCCCGGTCTTCATCGCCGGCATCGCCGGCCTGCTGCTGGCGATCGTGCTGACGCCGCGCCGCTCGCTCATGCCGTTCGTGCTGTTCGCGAGCGGCGTCGGTACGTTCGCCGCCGTCGGCCTCGCGGGCCTGTCGGTGATCGACCGCTACCTGCTCGTCGCGTCGCTCGCGCTGATGGTCTTCGCGGCCGTCTTCATCGGCGGCTGGACGATGCTGCGCGAGGACTCGAAGCTGCGCAGGCCGTGGGCCGTCGCGGGCGCGGCCGTCGTGCTCTTCGGGATCGCCTTCACCGTCACCCGCGTGGACCTCGGCACGCTCGACACCGAGCTGCGGTTCCGCAGCCAGGCGCACGTCGCGCTCGACGAGATCCTGCACGATCGCGCCGTCACCGCCGCCCTGCGCTGCGAGGGCGCGAACCTCTACGTGCCCAACCACAAGCTCATCCCCGACGTGCGCTGGATCCTCGACCGCCCGCGGTCCGGCGTGGTCGCACGGTCGGCCGTGCAGAAGGGCGAGCCCGTCCTGACGCCGCAGCGCGGGGTCGTGCTGGTCGTCCACGACCGCCTCGCGATCGGGCGCCAGGCGCTCGTCACCTCGCTCGACCGGCCCGAGCAGAACGTGCCGCCGCCGACCTTCGATCGCATCGCCACGAGCAGCTACTACTCCGCCTATGCCCGCTGCTGAGCTGCTGCGCTCGCCGCGGGTGCGCTGGGGGATCGCGGTCGGCGCGGTGCTCGCGCTCGCGTTCGGCCTGCGCGTGTGGGGCGTCAAGCACGGCCTGCCCTACGCCTACAACGCCGACGAGAACGCGCACTTCGTCACGCGCTCGATCGGGATGTTCGGTCACGACTGGAACCCGGAGTACTTCGTCAACCCGCCCGCGTACACGTACCTCGCCCACATGCTGCTCGGCGTCTGGTTCGGCGGGCGCGACGGGGTCTCGAGCTCGTTCGCGGCCGACCCGACCGAGGTGTGGATCCTCACGCGCGTGCTCGCCGGCATGCTCGGCACGGTCGCCGTCTGGCTGCTGTATCTCGCTGCCGCGCGGCTGCTCGACCGCCGCGTCGCGCTGCTGTCGGCCGCGATCTTCGCGGTGTCGTTCCTGCCGGTCTTCTACTCCAAGCTCGCGCTGAACGACGTGCCGACGCTGGCCGGCGTCGGCCTGGCGCTGTGGGGCGCCGCGGGCGTCCTGCGCGAGGGCCGCCTGCGCGATTACGTCGTCGCCGGCATCGGCCTCGGGCTGGCGTGCGCGACGAAGTACACGGGCGGCATCGTCCTCATCCCGCTCGTGGCGGCCGCCGCGGCGCAGTTCGCCGCCGCCGGCGGCAGGCCGTCGGCGCTGCGCGGCCTCGCGATCGCCGGGGGCGTCGCGGCCGCGAGCTTCCTCATCGCCAACCCGTACGCGATCCTCGATACCGAGGCGTTCTGGGACGGCCTGACGCACCAGTCCGACGCCTCGGGCGACTCGTCGGGCAAGCTCGGGCTCACGCAGGACAACGGCTACCTGTACTACCTGTGGTCGTTCGGCTGGGGGCTGGGCTGGATCCCGCTCGTCCTCGCCGCCGGCGGCGCGCTGCGGCTGTGGTTCGACGAGCGGCGCCTGTTCTGGATGATCGTCGCGCCGGTGCTCGTCTTCCTGGCGTTCATGGGGTCGCAGGAGCGCTACTTCGGCCGCTGGCTCATGCCGGTCTTCCCGTTCATGTGCATCCTGGCGGCCTACGCGGCGCTCGAGCTCGCGGCGTTCGCCGGGCGGTTCTTGCCGGCGCTGCGGCCGACGTTCGTCGCGCTCGCGGTCGTCGCCGTGTGCGCCCAGGGCTTCGTCTACTCGATCCACTCCGGGCTCGTGACGTCGCGGGCGGACACGCGCAACCTCGCGCGCGAGTGGATGGTCGCCAACGTGCCGCTGGGGGACCGGATCGTCGTCGAGCCGGTCGTGCCGGACGCGTGGGCGCAGGACATCGGCAACCCCTCGCCGTACACCGACAACGGCAACCGCTGGGTGAAGTTCCCGACGAGCAAGTCGCTGATCAACCCGCGCACCGGCGAGACGATGCGCGAGGGCGTCATCGTCAACATCGAGGACTACGAGCGCATCCTGCGCCCGGCGCTCATCGACTCCTACGAGCGCGGGGGCTTCTGCCATGTCCTCGTCGGCTCCACGCAGCGCGGGCGCGCCGAGGCCGATCCCGAGCAGGTTCCGCGCGCGATCGCCTACTACGAGGAGCTCGCACGGCGCGCGGACGTCGTCCACGAGGTGTCGCCGTACGCCAAGGGCAAGGGGCCCGTGAAGTTCAACTTCGACTGGACGTTCGACTACTACCCGCGGGCATATCACCGCCCCGGGCCGGAGATCACGATCTACCGCCTGCGCGGCGGCGAATGCGCCAGACCGACCCGCCGCTGAGCCGTATGCTGCGTCTGTGGCGCTCCTGAGCACCGCGGACTCAGACCATCTCCAGCGCGCGATCCTGCTCGCTGAGCATGGGCTGGGGCGCGTCCATCCCAATCCGATGGTCGGCGCGCTCATCGTCCGCGACGGCGAGGTCATCGCGGAGGGGTGGCACGACGAGCACGGCGGCCCGCACGCCGAGGTCAACGCGATCACCGCGGCGCAGGGCGCCGACCTGGACGGGGCGACGCTCTACGTCTCGATGGAGCCGTGCTGCCATCACGGCAAGACGCCGCCCTGCACCGACGCGATCATCGCCGCCGGCATCGTGCGCGTCGTCGTCGGATCCGACGATCCGAGCTCCAAGGCATCCGGGCGCGGGCTGGGGATCCTGCGCGACGAGGGCATCGACATCGAGCTCGCCGAGGGCGAGCTCGCCGCTCGTGCGCGGCTCATCAACCAGGCGTTTCGCAAGCACGCGCGGACCGGTCGCCCGTGGGTGCTGTTCAAGTCCGCGATGACGCTCGACGGCAAGGTCGCCACGCGCACCGGCGACTCGCAGTGGATCTCCGACGAGTCAAGCCGCGCCCGCGCCCACCGCTGGCGCGCGAGCGTCGACGCGGTCGCGGTCGGCATCGGCACCGCGCTCGCCGCCGACCCGCGGCACACCTCGCGCGTCGAGGGCGTCCATCGCCAGCCGCGCCACGTCGTCTTCGACGCCAC
>JBOGYT010000326.1:0-6061 GCA_050696955.1 Solirubrobacteraceae bacterium
GCGCAGGCGATGTCGCGCGGGGTGTCGCCGATGACGATCGTCCGCTCGCGCGGCCACGGCGCGCCGTTGCCGTCACCGGCGCGCCGGCGCGCGATCGCCGGCAGCTCCGAGCGGTCCTCGTGGTCGGAGCCGAACCCGCCCTGGCCGCTGGGAAAGAACTCGGCGAGGCCGGCGCTGCGCAGCTTCATCCGCGCGATCGGCTCGAAGTTGCCGGTCACGAGCGCGAGCAGCGTGCCGTCGATGGCGTGCAGCTCGCAGAGCAGCTCGCGCATGCCCGGCGGGATCTTGTCCGACAGGTCGTCGGGCACGAGCCGCGCGTAGGCCTCGCAGGCGGCGATCCGCACGTCGTCGGAGCGAGCGTCGATGCGCTCGGCCGAGATCCCGCTGCACAGCAGGATGTGGCGCGCGATGTCGAGATCGGTGCGGCCGGCGACGGAGAGCGGGCCGCGCACGGGCCGGTCGACCCCGTGCACGACGCGCAGCGCTTCGAGCATCGCGTCGCGGTGCTCGTCGGAGGCCTTGAGCAGGAGCGTCCCGTCGATGTCGAAGAGCAGGAGCACCGCGCGGTGAGCTCCTACCGCTCGAACGACGTCTCTGCGCTGAGCGACTGCGCGAACGCCGCGATGAGCCGCGCGCAGGCATCGACGTCGTCGAGCTGCACCATCTCGACCGGCGAGTGCATGTAGCGCAGGGCGACCGAGACGCCACCGGTGGGGATGCCCGCCCGCGTGAGGTGGATGGCGTCGGCGTCGGTGCCGGTTCCGCGCGCCGATGCCTGCACGGTGAACGCGATGCCCTCGCGCTCGGCCGTTTCGTGCAGCAGCTCGAAGACCGCCGGATGCAGGATCGAGCCACGCTCGATGACCGGCCCAGAGCCGAACGCGTGCTTGCCCAGCTCGTTGACCTCGACGCCCGGCGCGCTGGTCTCGTGCGTGACGTCGACGGCGATCGCGACGTCGGGCTGGAGGCGGTAGGCCGAGGTGCGCGAGCCGCCGAACGTGATCTCCTCCTGGACGGCGCCGACCGCCGCGACCTCGCCCGGCGCGCCGCCCGCCTCGGCGACGAGCCGCGCCGCCTCGAGTGCGATGAACGCGCCGAGGCGGTTGTCCATCGCGCGCGAGATGACGCGCTCGTTGCGCAGCTCGAGCGGCTCGCCGGCGATGACCGCGACGTCGCCGATGCGCACGGCGTCGCGGGCCTCGTCGCCGCTGGATGCGCCGATGTCGATGTGCAGGTCGCGCAGGTCGGGGACCTTCTTGCGGTCCTCCTCGCGCAGCAGGTGGATCGGCTTGCGCCCCGCCACCCCGGGGATCGGGCCGTCGCGCGTGATGAGCTCGACGCGCTGGCCGACGAGGATCTGCGGATCCCAGCCGCCGACGCCGATGAACCGCAGGAAGCCGTCGTCGTCGATGTGGGTGACGATCAGGCCGATCTCGTCGATGTGGCCCACGATCGCGAGGAGGGGCGCGGGGTGGGCGGGATCGGATGTTCCCTTCACGCGAGCGACGGCGGAGCCCATGACGTCGACCGAGACGTCGTCGGTGAACGCGCGGGCGGCCTGCGTGAAGACGGCGGCGGGCGCCGTCTCGTAGCCCGACGGGCCGGCGGCGGTCAACAGCTGGCGCAGGACGTCGGGCAGCGGCACGGCGGCGAAGCCTATCGACGGCGTGCTGCCGTGCCGCATTTTGCGAGGATGGGTCCTCGCTCGCGATGCTCCTCGCCGCCCTCATCTTCGCTGGAGCGCTGGGCGTCATCGCCTCCGAGAAGGTGGATCGGACCAAGGTCGCGCTCGTCGGCGCGACGCTCGTCGTGCTCACGCAGACGATCGATCAGGAGCACGCGATCGAGGCGATCGATTGGCAGACGATCGGTCTGCTGGCGGGGATGATGCTCATCGTCCGCGTGACGGAGCCGACCGGGATCTACACGTTCCTGGCGATCCGCGCGGGGCAGCTCGCTCGCGGCCGTCCGTTCGCCGTGGTGCTCTCGATGGCGCTGTCGACGGCCGTGCTGTCGGCGTTCCTGGACAACCTCACGACGGTCCTGCTGATCGTCCCGATCACGTTCCTGCTCGCCGACGCGCTCGACATCGACCCGATCCCGCTCATCCTCATCGAGATCATCGCCTCGAACATCGGCGGCACCGCGACGCTCATCGGCGATCCCCCGAACATCCTCATCGCCGGCGCGACCGGGCTGTCGTTCAGCGACTTCGTGGTCAACCTCGCCCCGATCTCGGCGGTTGCCTTCTGCGCTGTCACCGGCATGCTGTACCTCGTGTTCCGCAGCCGGCTGCAGATCGCGCCCGCGGCGCGCAAGCGGGTCCTCGAGCTCGACGCGCGCCGGTCGATCGAGGACGCGGCGGAGCTCAAGCGCACGCTGCCGGTGCTCGTGCTCACGATCCTCGCCTTCTTCGTGCACACGGCGCTCGGGGTCGAGCCGGCAACGGTCGCGCTGACCGGCGCGACGGTGATGCTCCTGCTGACGCGACAGACCGTCGACGAGGCGCTGCGCGGCATCGAGTGGCCGACGCTGTTCTTCTTCGTCGGCCTGTTCGTCATGGTCGGCGCTCTCGAGGAGACCGGCGCGATCAAGGAGGTCGCCGACGGCATCGCCTCGGTCACCGGCGGCGATCGCACCGCCGAGCTGCTCGGGATCACGTGGTTGTCGGCGCTCGGCTCGGGAGTCGTCGACAACATCCCGTTCACCGCGACGATGATCCCGGTCGTCGAACAGCTCCAGGGGGAGAGCGCGAGCGACGACGCCTACTGGTGGGCGCTCTCGCTCGGTGCGTGCTTCGGCGGCAACCTGACGCTGATCGCGGCCGCGGCGAACGTCGCCGCCGCGGGCATGGCCGAGCGCGCCGGCCGGCCGATCGGCTTCATGACCTTTCTCAAGGTCGGGGTGCCGGCGACGCTCGTGTCGATGCTACTGGCGACCGGCTACATCGCGATCCGCTATCTGTGAGGAGAGGAATGCGATGAGCCCGCAAAGGATCGCCAGCACCGTGCGCCGCGAGGTGCCCCTGTTGCGCGACGACCAGCGCCTGCGCGACGCGGTCGCGAAGATCCTCGAGGCCGACGTGCCCGCGCTGCCGGTCGTCGATTCGCGGGGCAAGCTGCTCGGCATCTTCGGTGAGCGCGAGTTCATCGGAGCGCTCTTCCCGGGCTACCTGACGCAGCTCGGCTACGCGGGCTTCGTCCCGCGCTCGCTCGACGAGGCGCTCCAGAAGCGCGCCGCCTGCGCCGACGAGCCCGTTCGCGCGTACATGAACACCGACCACATCGACGTCGGCGAGGACTTCTCGGACACCCAGCTGGCCGAGATCTTCCTGCATCACCGCGTGCTCATCATCCCGATCGTCGACGGCGGCCGGGTGACCGGCATCGTCACCCGCGAGGACTTCTTCCGCGCGCTCGCCCGGCGCCTGCTGGACCTGACGTGACCTCGCGCTGGTTGACGCTGCTGCTCATGACGCGGCTGCCGGCCGCGGGGGTGGCGGTGCTGCTGCTCGTCATTCACCGCGTGACGGCGCACGACGCGGAGCTGATCGTGGCCACGATCACCTACACGGCAGCCTCGCTCTTCGCGCTGTCGTCGGTTCCGCGCCTGCAGGCCGCCCCGGCCGCGTGGCTCGTCGACAGCCTCGCGGTGCTCGCGCTCGTGGCTGCGTCCGAGGACTGGCGCAGCCCGTTCTACGTGCTCATGCTCACCGCGCTGATCCTGCCGTCGACGGGCCTGGCGTTCCGGAGCGCGCTCGGCTGGGGGACAGCCTTCACGCTCGCCTACCTCGGCGTGGCCGTCTACACGGAGCTGGATGCGAACACGCTGGAGAGCACGATCCGGCTGGAGACGATCGCGACCCACCTCATGGTCCCGCTCGTCGTCGTGCTCGCGCTCGGCTACGCCGCGGACGTGCTCGAGCGGTTGCGCTCCGAGCGGCTGCGCTCCGAGCGGCTGGCCGTCGAGAGCGAGCGCCAGCGGATCGCCTGGGAGCTGCACGACTCCGCCAAGCAGCGCGTCCACGCGGCGCATCTCGTCCTGAGCGCGCTCCAGGGCCAGGTCGGCGGAGCGCAGGCCGAGCTCGTCGGCCATGCCCTCGCCGAGCTGCGATCGGCAGGCGCCGACATGGACACGAGCGTGGCGGAGTTGCGCACGCCGCTCGAGGGGCGCTCCGTTGAGCGCCTGCTCGACGAGCGAGCGGCCGAGCTTGCGCCTGCGAGCAAGGCCCGGATCACGGTCCGCGGCAGCGTCGGGGAGCTGCCGGCACACGTCGCCGCGCACGCGTACAGGATCGGCGCCGAGGCGCTGACGAACGCCGTGCGCCACGGCGAGGCGAGCCACATCGATGTCGTGCTCACGCGCATCGGCTTGACGGCGTCGATCGAGGTCCGCGATGATGGCCGCGGTCTGCCGGCGATGCGCCGCCCGGGCTCGAACGGCCTGCGCTCGATGCGCGCCCGCGCCGAGACGATCGGCGCCGCGCTGTCGATCGGCTCCGGGGTCGACGGGCGCGGAACGCGCGTGGAGCTGACGCTGCCGGCAGATTCCGGCGAATGGGGCCCGACCGCATGATCCGCATCCTCATCGTGGACGATCACCCGGCGCTGCGCGCGGGGCTGACGGCGGTGCTGCGCGCCGAGCCGGGGCTCGTGCCTCTGGACGCGGTCGCATCGGTCAGCGACCTGTGGCCGGCGCTGCACCGCACGAAGCCCGACGTGGTCGTGCTCGACTACCACCTGCCCGAGGACGACGGCCTCGTGCTGTGCCGCCGCATCAAGCGCGAGCTGCCGGCCCCGGCCGTGCTCCTGTACTCGGCCTATGCCGACACGTCGCTGACGATCCCGGCGTTGCTGGCGGGCGTCGACGGGCTCGTCAGCAAGGCGGCTCCGGCCGGTGAGCTGTACGACGCCATCCGCCGCGTCGCGCGGGGCGAGCGGGTACTTCCCACGATCTCGCGCGAGCTGCTGGACGCGGCCGGAGCCGAGCTCGCAGCCGGCGAGCTGCCGATCCTCGGGATGGCGCTCGAGGGGACGCCGGTCGGCGAGATGGCCGATGTGCTCGGGCTCGAGCCAGGGGAGGTCTCGCACCGCCTCGACCGCATGATCGGCCGCCTGAAGGTCGAGGTGCCGGTGCCGCGCGACGCCGGCTGAGGCTCACGCCGCCGGTCCTGCGGCGGCCAGGCGCCGCAGGACCGGCGGCACGAGCAGCGTCGTGAGCACGGACATGGCGACGATGACCGCGAACAGCTCGGAGTCGATCGTGCCCGTCGCGTTGCCGATTCCGGCGACGATGATCCCGACCTCGCCGCGCGGCACCATGCCGACGCCGACGAACGCCGCCTCCCGCGGTCCCATCCGTCGCGAGCCGACGTACGCGCCGACGAACTTCGTCGCCACGGCAAGCGCCGTGACGCCGGCGAGCAGCAGCAGCGTGTCCGGGTCGCCGAGCGCCCCGAGCGAGACCTGCAGGCCGATGAAGGCGAAGAAGAACGGCGGAAAGAACGCGTACAGCGGCGCGATCTCCTCCTCGATCGGGTGCTGGTCGCGCGTCTCGGCGATCACCATCCCGGCGAGGAACGCGCCGATGATCGCCGCCAGCCCGATCTGCGCCGCGAACGCCGCGAGGCCCAGGCAGATGATGACGGCCGGAAGCAGCGGCGACTCCGAGAACCGCGGCGCGTGCAGGAGCGCGGGCCGCGTCTGGAGCAGCTTCGTCCCGCCCAGGGCGACGAAGCCGACGAACGCCAGCGCGACCCCGACGGTGACCGCGATCGAGCCGATGAGGACGTCCGCAATGCCCGACGACGCGGCGACTGGCACGCGCGAAGGCTACGCGTGCCCGACGAGGATGCCCACGCCGGCGACGATCGCGCCGCCGAGCGTCACCTGGATGAGCGACAGCTTCAGCGCGACGCCGAGGAAGCGCTTGCGGACCCAGGCGATCACGACGAGCTCGATGCTCACGACGATGTAGGCGACGGTCAGCGCGGTGCCGAGGTCCGATATGAGGAACGGCAGCGCGTGCGCGGTGCCGCCGACGAACGTCGCGACGCCGGTGA
>JBOGYT010000327.1:0-5610 GCA_050696955.1 Solirubrobacteraceae bacterium
GAGCTGCAGCGGCGCGCGAGGAGGTAGCGTCCCGGGCATGGCCGACGACCTGTTTCGCCTCGTCTGCGCGCCGAGCGTCCTGGAGAGCGCCCCCGACGGCTGGGTGAGCACGCTGCTCGAGGTCGGCGAGCTCGCGCTGCTGACCGACGACGGTGGGCTCGATGCGATCACCGCGATCGCGCACGAGCTCGACCTCCTGACCGTCCCGCTGCTGCGCCTCGAGGAGAGCGCCGATGCGCAGGAGCGCACGGTGATGGCCTACGCCGGCTCCAAGCCGCTCGTGTGGATCGCCGAGTCGTTCGGCGACCACGCGCGGACCTGGGCGCACAAGCGCGGGCCGATGACGCTGCTCGTCGACAGCGCCGGCCGGCTGACCGACGACGAACGACGCCGCGTCGAGCGCTTCGTCGTCATCCTCGGCCGCCAGGCCGAGTAGCGGAGGCGAGGACGCCGCGCGCTCAGCGGCGCCCCCGCCGGCCTGTGGCTACGAAGCGCCGACGAGCTCGCGCTCGGTCGCCTTCAGCACGCTGGCGCGGTTCTTGTGCGCGCGCTCGTAGTCGCGCACCTTGCGCACGAGCTCGTCGTCGGCATCGCGCAGCCGCGCGACGATCTCGTCGACGGTCTGCTCGTCGTAGCCGGACCACGGCTCGTCGCCGCGTAGCGACTCGATCCGGTTGAGGATCGTGCTGCGGTTCTCGTGCGTGCGCTCGTAGGCCTCGATCGTCGCGAGGTCGGCCTGCGACAGCTCGGGCAGCTTGGCGATGATCTCCTCGGCCGTGAGCTTGTCGTAGCGCGGGATCGGCAGATCGTCCGGCGACGCGACGACGCCCTTCACCGTGCCCTCGGCGCGGGCGGCGCCGGGAACCTTGCGCGCCTGCCGCGTCGCGCGTCTGGCGGTCTCGCGGGCGGCGCCCTTGGTCTCCTTGGCGGTTTCGCGAACGGCATCGGCGGCGCCGGTCTTCGTGATGTCGTAGGACCGGTCGCCGTCGATCTCGGCGCGCACGACGGCGTTGGTGAGCTCGGGCAGCTCGCGCCGCACGGCGTCGAGCATCCGCTCCTCGTCGCCGCGGATCGACGCGGCGAGCTTCGCGGTCGCCTCGTCGCCGACATCGCGCGCCAGACGCTCGATGACGCTGTACATCGCGATCTCGAACGCCTCCGTGGCGCACGCGTCCCGGGCGTTCTTGAGGACCTTCTCCTCGCCGCCGGAGCCGCGGAAGAGGCTCAGCGGGGCCTTGCCCAGCGAGAGCGCCTGGCCGATGACCTTCTGCGCGATGCCGCCGGCGAACTCGATCGGGTTTGACCCGTAGTCGAGCTCCTCGAGGCGGCTGCGCAGCCGGTCGGCATGCTCGCGCGTCTCGCCGAGGTGCTGCTCGAGGAGCTTGCGGTAGCTGCCGCGGGGGGTCATCGAGATCTGGGCCTGAAGCTCGCGGACGAGCGCGAGCTCGGTGGCGCGCGCCTCGTCGAGGTACTGCGTGACCTTCTGCTGTGCCGTCGTCATGGATCGTCTCCTTCATGAAGCGGGAAGTTCGGGCTCGCCTGGAACCGGCGCTAGCGGCGGCGTTCTACGACGGTGCCTGCTTGACGCAAGGCTGGTGTGACGGTCTCGTAGTCGGGTCGCCGTCAACTCTTTCGGCTACCCGGCGCAGGAGGCGGCAAACGGACGATGGCGCGGAGGCGGCGCGCGGCAGCGTAGGGTGCCCGTCCGTGCGTCGCTTCCTGGTCACCACGGCTCTCGCCGTGGCCGCGCTCCTGGCCGCCCCTGCGGCCGGTCAGGCGGCCGACGGCGCCGAGATCGCCCTGTTCGCCGACGCGGTGGCGGCGACGTGGGTGCCCCACCAGAACGCCAGCGGCATGTTCATCGACCCGATCCTCGGCCGCGGCAGCGCGTACGGCACGACGATGCTCGGCTACGGCCTGCTGCGCGCCGGGGTGCGCCGCGACGATCCCGCGCTCATCAGCGCCGGCATCCGCGCCTTCAACTCGCGCCTGAAGACGAAGTCGAAGGTCCGCAGCTACTTCCAGATCCTCCCGTTCGCGAAGGCGTACGTCTTCGCCAAGCGCGAGCTTGCGGACAACCCGCTCTGGCGCGCGGCGCGTCCACGCTGGGAGCGCTACCTGCGCACGTTCGTGCGCGGCCCGGTCGAGGGGCTGGCGGGCGGGTGCATCGCCAGCCCGCGCTGCTACCACAACCACGAGGCGGTGCAGACCGCGGCCGAGGTCGCGCTGCTGAAGACCGGGCTGCGCTCGCGCGAGAGGGGCAGCCCGCTGCGGCGCCCGAAGGCGCTCGAGCGCCGCCTTCTGCGCGAGGTCAACCGCGTCGTGCCGCCCTTCGTCGGCAAGAGCGGCACCCTGACCGGAGCGCGCTCGTTTCGCGACATCGGCCTGCTGTCGGATACCGGCAGCTGGCCGCTGGCCTACCACGGCCTGTCGACCGCGATGTACGCCATCAGCCTCCAGGCGCTGCCGGCGCGCAAGACCCGCCGCGGGCGGATGGCGCTGCGCCGCGCGGCGCGCGCGAGCCTCGGGCTCATGGCGCCCGACGGCGACGTGAGCTGGCTCGGGCGCCGCCAGCAGGAGGCGTGGGTGCTCGCGAGCGAGATCTCGGTCGGCATGACCGCTGCAAGCGTCGCGCGCATCAGCGCGGGCGAGCGAGACGCGCTGCGCACGATGGCGCGCACCGGCTTCATCCGGCTCGCGCGCAAGCACCCGATCACCACGACCGGCCTGGCCAACACGCCGAAGTCGTTCACCGACCCGGCGTACGACTTCTCGCGCGGCATCCAGCAGGATCCGATCAATTTCAACGGCCTCGCGGTCTTCCTGCTGAGCCTCGGTGCCGACCGCGCGGGCACCTATGACACGTCGTCGATCCCGATGGACCGCGACGGGCACATGGTCGTGCCCAGGCAGAGCGGTTTTGCGAGCGTCCGCCACGACAACGTCTGGTACGCCGTGCGGCGGCTGGAGCCGCGCTCAGACCCGCGCTACGACTTCGGGCTGCTGTCGCTGAAGCTGCGCACGGGCAGCGGCTGGAGCGACCTCATCGAGCCGCGCCCGGTGACCGGCGGCACGCCCGCGGCCAACGAGCGCCCGACCGTCGGCCCGGTGATCGTGCGCGACGGCCGGCGCTACCTCCCGTTGGGACTGCGCTTCAAGCCCGGCGGCGGCGGCGCCATGACCGTCGTGACGCGCTATCGCGCGGGCAGCAAGCGCTTCACCGTGCCGGTGACGTACACGCCGACGGCCGACGGGATCGTGGTGAGCCTCGTGACGCGATCCGGCGACGCCGTCGAGTTCCGATCGTTTCACCCGACGCCCGAGCTGAAGCTCTTCGCCGACGGCGTGGGCGACGCCGAGGCGCGCATCACCGCTCCCGGCCTGGTCAGCACGACGCGCCGCGACGGCTTCATCTCGTGCTGCGAGCCGAAGCTCACAGCTGTCACGCTGCGCGTCGTGCCCGACGCCGCCGACCGCGTGAGCTACCGGGTGGGCCCCGCTAGCGAGTAGTGGTGAGAGTGGTGAGGTGGGTCGGCCTGGCCATCACAGCGATGAGCAGACCGACCCACCCCGCCGAGTAGTCGACGGGCCACGCTCGCCGCGTCCACTGTGGTGCTGCGGCTCAGGCGCTGAGGAGGCGAGCGGCTGACGCTCGAGCGGAGAGCTACGGTGGTGGGGCGGGTTGCGCGGCATGACTGCAGCATGGCCGCAGGTGGCGCCCCAGACATCGGGGCGCCACCCTGAACCGGCCCCCTGGTTCCCCTAGCTAGGAGCTCTTCTTCGAGATGACGAACATCCCGAGCAGGCCGTAGGCGACCACGAGCAGCCCCACCACGAGCAGCAGCGGCGGGAAGTACGTGACCGGCGGCCACGTGTTCGCGAGCTTGTCGAAATGCTCGCGCTCCTCGGGCAGCACCGGGATGACGTCCTCGCGGAAGAAGTCATCCAGGGTGGCCATGGCGCGCACCGGCGTCTTGCCGTCGAAGCGCGTGAGCTTCTCCGTTCCGGGGACGTTGTTCCAGCCCGACGTCACCGCGGTGACGTTCGTGATCGTCTGCGCGAGGCCCGGCGTGCTCTTCGTCAGCGCCGCGAGCAGCTCCTCCTCGGAGAGCTTCAGCGTCTTCGTCAACACGTCGAGCAGGTGCGGGATCTCGGCGGAGACCGCTTCGAGCGGGATCGCCTGGAGCACCGCCGTCGTCTTGGGCGCCTCCTTCGTCAGGGCCGCCAGGACCTGCCTGGACGATAGCCCCGTCTCCTTGGAGACGAACGCGACGAGCTTGGGCACCTCCGACGAGCCGCCGCCCTTCTCGGTCGCGATCGGATCGCCGAACAGCACGACCTGGTGAACCATGTTGATCCCGGCGACGTCCCCCTTCACGCGCTCCTCCGTGAAGGCCGGCTCGAGGTTGTCGATGACCTTGTCGGCGGCGTCGAGCCGGTCGAAGTACGACAGGCCGAGGACGATCGCGAGGATCGCCACGCCGACGACGACCACGACCGCCCACGCCGCCTTGCCCGGTGGGCTGGACTTCGCCCGCATGGCCATCAGCAGGCCGAACGCCAGGACGACGAACCCGACCACGAGCAGCAGCCACGGGATGTAGCCGACGCCGCCCTTGTCAGCGACCTTCTGGAAGTCGTCCTTGTTGGCCTCGACCGCCGCGACGAGATCCTGGCTGAAGTAGTCGCGCAGCACGGGCACCGTCTTGACCGGCGTCTTGCCGTCGAAGCGGGTCATCCCGTCCATGCCCGGAATGTCGCTCCAGCCGCTCGTCACCGGTCCCACCGTCGCGAGCGTCTGCGACAGGCGCGGGAAGCTCTTCTCGAGCGCCGCCTGCAGCTCCTCCGGAGAGAGCTTGAGCGTCTTGCCCAGGAAGGACTGCAGGCCGGGCAGCTCGGCGGCGACGCCCTCCAGCGGCAGCGCCTGCAGCAACGCGGTCGTGTGCGGGGCCTCCTTCTTCAACACGCCCAGCACCTGCGCGGTCGACAGACCGGTCGCCTTCGTGACGATGCCGATGAGCTTCGGAACCTCACTCGCGGCGTCATCGGCCTCGATCAGCGGATCGGCCGTGTCGGCGTACTTCGAAATGAAATCCACGCCGGCGCGCTCGCCGGCCACCCGCTCATCGGTCAGCGCCGGCTCGGCCGCGTCGATGAGGTCTTGTGCCCCGGTGAGCCGGGGAATGAGCTGCAACGCGAAGACCAGCACCACGACGACGGCGCCAACCAGCGCGACCACCATCCACGCGCGCGATGCCGCGTTCGACAGGAGTCCCTTCATCTCTACCGTCCCCTCGCAAAGTGGCGACAGGACGACCCGATTCCCACCCCCGCAAGACCCTGTCGCCGGTTTGGCCGACCATAGAGTGTTTGCGCGCCAAAAGTAAGTCCGACGCCGGCGCCCAATACGTGGGCGCCGGCGCCGGGTCCTGCGGGGTTGTCGTTGGCGGGTCAGGCCGCTGCTGGTGGGAGTCAGGTGCCGGCGTAGGCCGCGAGGTGCTCGCCGGTGAGGGTGCAGCGGGCGGCGACGAGGTCGGCGGGTGTGCCCTCGAAGACGATCCGGCCGCCGTCGTGGCCGGCGCCGGGGCCGAGGTCGATGATCCAGTCGGC
>JBOGYT010000328.1:0-14260 GCA_050696955.1 Solirubrobacteraceae bacterium
GCCCGGCGACGATCTGCTCGCCGACCTCGAGCGCGCGGTGCAGCAGCACGCGCTGCTCGCCGGCCGGCCGCTGGCCGGCGCCTGCGGCGATCGCCGAGAGCACCGAGTCCTCGAACTTCGCGCCGAAGCCTCTGACCTCGCGCAGCCTGTGCTCCTCCGCGGCCGCCCGCAGCATCTCGAGCGACTCGATGCCGAGCTCGTCGAAGAGCCGCCGCGCGCGCTTGGGCCCGAGGCCGGGCAGCCGGGTCATCTCGAGCAGGCCGGCCGGGTAGCGCGCGCGCAGCTTCTCGGCGGCGGGGATCGAGCCGGTCTCGAGCAGGTCCGTCAGCTTCTCCGCGAGCGTCTTGCCGATCCCGGGCAGCTCGGTCACGCGCCCCGCGCGCGTGAGGCCGGCGATCGAGGCGCTCGCGTCGCGCGCCGTCTTGGCGGCGCCGCGGTAGGCCATGACGCGGTGCACGACCGCGCCGTCGAGCTCGTACAGATCGGCGAGCTCGTCGAACGCCGCCGCGATCTCGAGATTGGTCGGGTCCTTCGACACGAAGTGGTCCGTCTCCTAATCCTGGGGCGGGAAGTGCGGGACGCCGGCGCCGCCAGTCGAGGACGCAGGGAGCGAGCAATGGCATAGCCATTGCCGCGATCGAGGACGCCGACTGGCGGTGATCGGCGCCCGCGATTTCCGGTCAAGGGTTGGGAGACGGCCCACTGGCCGTAGGGTAGTCGCGCCGATGTCCGCCGACGCCTGGCTCATCCTCCCGACCTACGACGAGGCCGAGAACATCGAGCCGATCGTCCACGCCTCGCTCGCGGTGCTCGGGCGGGCGGCGCCGGGGGCGCACCGGATCCTCATCGTCGACGACGATTCGCCCGACGGCACCGGCGAGATCGCCGACCGGCTCGCGGCCCGCCACGAGGCCGTCGAGGTGCTGCACCGCACGGAGCGTGAAGGGCTCGGTCCCGCCTACCTCGCCGGCTTCGCCTACGCGCTCGAGCGCGGCGCGGGCTTCGTCATGGAGATGGACTCCGACTTCTCGCACGACCCCGCGGACCTCTCGCGGCTGCTCGTCGCCGCGCGCGACGCGGACCTCGTGCTCGGCTCGCGTTACGTGCGGGGTGGCGGCGTCTCGGACTGGGGGCGGGGCCGGCGGATCGTCAGCCGCGCGGGTTCCATCTACGCGCGACTCGTGCTCGGGCTGAAGGTGCGCGACCTCACCGGCGGCTTCAAGTGCTTTCGCCGCGAGGTGCTCGAGGCGATCGATCTGCCCAGCGTGCGCTCGCGCGGGTACGCGTTCCAGGTCGAGCTGACGCACCGCGCCGTGCAAGCCGGCTTTCGCGTCGTCGAGGTGCCGATCATCTTTCGTGACCGCGAGCGGGGCCGGTCGAAGATGACATGGCGAATCGCCAGCGAGGCGGCGCTGCTCGTGCCCAAGCTGCGCTTCGATCGCTCGGCTCGCATATCCGGCCAGCGCCGGCGCCGCTGAGCGCGACGCGCCGCGATGGCGCCGATGCGGCTCCAGTGTCGGCCTCAGAACTCGCGTTCGTCCGCGGCCTCGCCGACACCCGCGCCACGCTCAACGCATGGAACGACGAACCATGGCCCGTGCTGTGTCGCTGGCTCGCTGGCGCGCTGGGGATCACGGCGGTGCTGCTCGCCGCGGTGTGGCTCGTGGCCGTCAACTCGCAGCCCGACCCGAGCGGCCTCACGTTCCCCGGGCTGCGCACCGACCCGACGTTCTATGACGTCCGCCACGTGCTGTTTCGCAACGGCCTCGTGCTGGCGTTGCACGCGATGGCCTGCGTGGCGGGATTCATCGCCGGCAGCTCGCTCCCGCAGCAGGCCCGCCATCACACCGGCGCCTGGCGCTGGGTGCACGAGAAGGCCGGGCCGCTGGCGATCCTCTTCGTCATCGGGGCGACGGGCTTCTCGCTCATCACCCAGGCGTTCGTGCTCGGTGAGGGCACGGCGACGCTGGCGTGGCAGCTCGACATCTCGCCGGCGCTCCTGCTCGTGGGGCTGCTCCCGCACGCGCTGCCCGAGCTCGTCGCGCTGTTCGTGCCGCTCGCGGCGTGGACAATCGCGAGCCGTCGCGGCGAATGGAATCAGCTGCTGGCCGCGACGTTCGTGACCGTGATGCTCGCGGTCCCCGTGCTGCTCGCCTCCGCGTTCATCGAGGTGTACGTCAGCCCCGCGCTGCTTCGCTCCCTCGCGATGTAACGTCGTCCGTAGGTCATCGGTTCCGATGACCGCAGGACGAAGCCGTTCTCCCCGTAACCGGGCCCGACTGGGCCGCTTCATTTTGTATAGTGGACAGCCCATCCTTTGAAGGAGAGACACATGGCCGAAACGCTCGCCAGCGTCACCGACGACAACTTCCAGGTAGAGGTCATCGAGAGCGAGACCGCGACCCTCGTCGACTTCTGGGCCCCGTGGTGCGGCCCGTGCCGGGTCGTCGGTCCCGTCCTCGAAGAGATCGCCGAGGAGCGCGACGACCTGAAGATCGTCAAGCTCAACGTCGATGAGAACCAGCAGACGGCCGCGAGCTTCCAGGTCCTCTCGATCCCGACGATGATCCTGTTTCGCAACGGTCAGCCGGAGAAGAAGATCATCGGCGCGTTCCCGAAGAAGAAGATCATCGAGCAGCTCGAGCTCGAGCCCGCCGCCTAAGCCTGGACGGATACCTGAGTCAAGCCTGCGCCGTCAGCCGAGGATGCTGACGGCGGCAAGACGCTGATCAGGCAGGGCACGGGGAGTTCAGCGTCACATCTCATCTCAGGCGGTATGGCATGACGTCCCGCATCCGGCGGACGGCTTTGACGATCGCGTGTACAGCCGCAGGGGCACTGCTCGCGGCGCCCGCAATCGCAAGCGCGGCGTCGCTGAAGGAGCTCAGCACCAACGTCATCCCGCGCAGCTTCCCGAACGAGTACGCGCTGGCGGGCTGGAAGATGGACGTGCAGGGCGAGCAGAGCCAGGCTTTAAGTGCGCCCGCCGGAGGTTCCGTCGGGGAGCATGTAGGGCTGGCCGACAGCGGCGCGGTGAGTCAAACAGCATCGATGAAGCTGTGCGGGAGCGATCGGGCAGGGTCCCGCGGGACGGATCTGGCGATCGTGGCGCACACGGGGGCGCATGCAGCCCCGAGTTCGCCACGATCGCGCCAGAACGTCGAGATGCGCGCGCCGCCTCGCGCACCCGCGGCGCGGCCCCTCACCGCACTCCCTCCGATGCAGTTCATCGATCGCGAGATCCCGACCGGGCACCAAGAAGGATCCCGACGGAACCTCCGGCGCGCAGCACTGATTATGGAGAGCCGGTTGTCAACCTGGGGCAGGTCAATGTGGCGCGTTGACGCTCGGTGGGGGTCGGTCTGTGGTCGGCTGGGCGGGTGGCGGTCCGGCGGGCTGTGCGCGACGCGGGTCATGCTGATATTCGCGGATCCGGGTGGCGGCAGGACCGTGGTTCGTCGTGGCGAGCCGCTGTCTAAGATCGGGCGTGGCCCGCCCCGGTCGGGACGGGTTGCTCATAAGTGGGCCTAGCGCGAACCGCCAGGCCTCGCAGCGAGGCCCGGACGCCGTGATGGTGCTCAGCCCGCTCCAGCGGGCTCGGGCGCGGGCGCCGGGACGCCGAGCCCCTGCGCCACCGCCGCGCCGATGTCCGCGTCGACGTTGGTCCAGTACTCGACGATGCGCGGCTTCATGTCCGCCTGCACGTCGGCGTCGCCGGCGTGGCCGAGGATGTTGTTGACGAGGTGGTCGCGGTCCTCCTGTGACATGACCTCGCGCACGAGCGTCCCGGGCTGGCCGAAGTCGTCGTCCTCGGCGTGCAGCGCGTACGCGGTGCGCACCATGTCACCGTCGGCGTGCCACGTCGCCTGCTCGCCGTAGCGCTCCTCGTCGGCCGCCGGACCGCCGTACGAGTTCGGCGCGTAGACGGGGTCCTTGGCGACGTCGTAGCGCATCGCCCCGTCCTTGTTGTAGCTGTGCACCGGGCACCGCGGCCGGTTGACCGGTAGCTGCAGGTAGTTCGGGCCGATCCGGTAGCGATGCGTGTCGGGGTAGCTGAACAGCCGCCCGAGCAGCATCTTGTCCGGCGACGGGCCGATGCCCGGCACCATGTTCGCGGGCTCGAACGCCGCCTGCTCCACCTCGGCGAAGTAGTTCTCCGGGTTGCGGTCGAGCACCATCCGCCCGATCGCGATCGGCGGGTAGTCGCCGTGCGGCCAGACCTTCGTGAGGTCGAACGGGTTGAAGCGGTAGTTCGCGGCGTCCTCGAACGGCATGATCTGGACCTCGAGCGTCCACGTCGGCGCGTTCCCGTCGCGGATCGAGTTCCACAGGTCCGCGCGGTGGAAGTCCGGATCCTCGGCGGCCATCGCGCCGGCATCCGCGTCCGTGAAGCTCTCGATGCCCTGGTCGGTCTTGAAGTGGTACTTGATCCAGAACTTCTCGCCGCCCGCGTTGACCCACATGAACGTGTGGCTGCCGTAGCCGTTCATGTTGCGCAGCGTCTTCGGCGTCCCGCGGTCGCTCATGAGGATCGTGACCTGGTGGGCGGATTCGGGCTTCAGGGTCCAGAAGTCCCACTGCATGTTGTTGTCGCGACGATCGGTGTCGGCGCGGCGCTTCTGCGAGTGGATGAAGTCCTGGAAGTTCTGCGGGTCGCGTACGAAGAAGACCGGCGTGTTGTTGCCGACGAGGTCGTAGTTGCCCTCCTGCGTGTAGAACTTCAGCGCGAAGCCGCGCGGGTCGCGCGCCGTGTCGGGTGATCCGAGCTCCCCGGCGACGGTCGAGAAGCGCGCGAACATCGGCGTCTTCTTGCCGACGCCGTTGAACAGGTCCGCGCGCGTGTACTGCGACATGTCCTCGGTGACCTCGAAGAAGCCGTGTGCGCCCGAGCCCTTGGCGTGCACGACGCGCTCGGGAACGCGCTCGCGATTGAACTGCGCCATCTTCTGGATGAGGTAGTGGTCCTGGAGCAGGATCGGGCCGTTGGCCCCGACGGTCAGCGAGTGGTGGTCGCTCGGCGCCGGGATGCCGGCGTCGGTCGTCGTCGGCGGTGGCGTCTTCTCGTCGCTCATGCGAGCTCCCTCTGTTCGTCAGTTACCTGGCAGTTCGGCACAGGCCCCAGTACGTGACATCGGCCTCGTCCATGAGGTACCCGGCAATTCCAGTTACGGACGCGTCCGCGTTCCACTCTGGAGCTCGCGCTCACCCTCGAGCACTTCGGCTATCCGCTCCAGAGCCTCGAATGACCGGCGACCGGATCAGGCCGCGCGGGAGACCGAGATGCGCAGCTCGCGCCCCTCGATCTGGGTGATCTCGCCGTCGGCGATCTGCTCGTTCGCGCCGTCGTAGGCGATCTCGAGCGCGAGCACCTCACCGACGAGATAGGCCTCGTGCGCGCGCGCGGCGTCCAGCAGCTCGTCGTCGCCGCCGAGCAGCAGCACGATGCGGTCTTCGACGGCCAGGCCCGCGGCCTTGCGCGCGTTCTGCACGGCGTGGACGACCTCGCGCGCGAGACCCTCGAGGCGCAGCTCCTCGTCGAGCGTGAGCTCGAGCGCGACGGCGTGCGAGCCCTCGCGCTCGAGCTGGTAGCCATCCAGCGGCGCCATGACGATCTGGACGTCCTGTGCCGTCAGCTCGTGATCGTGCCCGTCGACGAAGACCCCGATGCCGCGCCCGGCGCGCAGCGCCTCGGCGACGTGGTCGGCGTCGAGCGCCGCGATCGCGTCGGCCACGCGCGGCATCGCCTTGCCAAAGCGCGGCCCGAGCGTGCGGTAGTTGGGCTTCAGCGAGTACGAGCCCAGCTCGCCGGCGTCGGCGACGAAGCGCAGGTGCTTGACGTTCAGCTCCTCGCGCACGACGCCCGCGAGGCGTTCGATCGCGGAGCGCTCACGCCCGGCGGCGACGACGACCGCTTCCTGCACGGGCTGACGGATCTTCAGCTTGGCGCCGGCGCGGGCGGCCAGGCCGAGTCGCACCGTCTCGCGCGCGATCGCCATCGCGTCCTCGAGCTCGTGGTCGCGCGGGCCCGCCTCCGGCCAGTCGGTGAGGTGCACGCTCGGCTCGCCGGCGTCGTGGCCCTCGTAGATCTCGTCGGCGATGAACGGCACGAACGGCGCGAGCAGCTGCGCGACCGTGACGAGGCTCTCGCGCAGCGTCGCGTGCGCCGTGGCGTCGCCTTCCCAGAAGCGCCTCCGCGAGCGGCGCACGTACCAGTTGGAGAGATCGTCGACGAGCTCGGCGATCGCGCGGCCGGCGCTCGTCGCGTCGTAGGCCTCCAGGCGCTCGGTGACCGTGGTGACGGTCGCGCTGAGCCGGGAACGGATCCAGCGGTCGAGGTCGGTTTCGTGCCCCCCGGTTTCATCGACGGGATAGAGCGTCGAGAACGCGTAGGTGTTCCACAGCTGGCGCAGGAAGAGCCGCACGCCCTCGCCGATCGCCGCCTCGGAGAAGCGGTAGCCGTCCCAGGGCTGCTTGGAGATGAAGAAGTACCAGCGCAGCGCGTCCGCGCCGAACGTGTCGATGACCTCCCAGGGCGCGACGACGTTGCCGACGGACTTCGACATCTTCTTGCCCTCTTCGTCGGTGAGGAGGCCGAGGCAGACGACGTGGTCGTAGGGCTTGGCGCCGCCGCGCAGCAGCGACGAGACCGCCAGCAGCGAGTAGAACCAGCCGCGCGTCTGGTCGAGCGCCTCGCAGATGAAGTCGGCGGGGTAGAGCTGCTCGAGCTCGTAGTCGCCCTCGAACGGCTCGTGGCGCTGGGCGAACGGCATCGCGCCCGAGTCAAACCAGACGTCGATGACCTCTGGCACGCGCGTCGCCGTCTGCCCGCACTCCGGGCAGTCGAACGTCACCTCGTCGACGAACGGGCGATGCGGGTCCTCGAGCCTGACGCCGGAGCGCTCCTCGAGCTCGCCGAGCGAGCCGACGACGGTCGTGTGGTCGCTGTCGCAGCGCCAGACCGGCAGCGGCGTGCCCCAGTACCGCTCGCGCGAGAGCGCCCAGTCGACGTTGTTCTCCAGCCAGTTGCCGAAGCGCCCGTGCTTGATGTGGTCCGGGTGCCAGGTGACCTGCTCGTTGGCGGCCAGCAGGTCGTCGTGGCGCTGCGTCGTCCCGATATACCACGACGGCTTGGCGTAATACAGCAGCGGTGTCGAGCAGCGCCAGCAGTGCGGGTAGGCGTGCTCGTAGTCCTCGGAGCGCAGCAGCCGCCCGCGCGCGCGCAGGTCCTCGACGAGGTCGCGGTCGGCGTCCTTGACGAACCGGCCCGCGTACGGCCCGATGCGCTCGTCGTAGGTGCCGTCCAGGCGCACCGGGTTGACGACGTTCAGGCCGTACTGCTGGCCGAGGCGGAAGTCGTCCTCGCCGAACGCGATCGCGGTGTGGACGAGGCCGGTGCCGTCGTCGGCGCTGACGAAGTCGCCGAGCACGACGGTGTGGCCGCGCTCGCCGTACTCCCCGGGGCCGAGGAACGGGAACGGCGCGTTGTAGCGCACGCCGTCCAGCGCCGCGCCGGGAAAGCGGTCGAGGATGTGCACGCCCTCGCCGAGCACGTGCTCGACGAGCGACTCGGCCAGCACGACGGGCGCCTCGAGCGCGCCGGTCTTGGCGCGCACGTAGATCAGCTCGGGGTCCACGGCCACCGCTGCGTTGGAGACGAGCGTCCACGGCGTCGTCGTCCAGACGAGCAGCTCGTCGCCGGCCTGCAGCGGTCCGCCGTCCTGGGCGACCTCGAAGCGCACGTACACCGACGGGTCGACGACGTCCTGGTAGCCGAGCGCGAGCTCGTGGCTCGACAGCGCGGTCCCGCAGCGCGGGCAGTACGGCACGACCTTGTAGCCCTCGTAGAGCAGCCCCTTGTCGGCGATCTGCTTGAGCGCCCACCAGACCGACTCGACGTAGTCGGGGTCCAGCGTGCGGTAGGCGTTGTCGAGGTCCAGCCAGAAGCCGATCCGCTCGGTCAGCGCGTTCCAGTCCTCGAGGAACGTGAACACCGACTCGCGGCACTTCTGGTTGAACTCGGCGATGCCGTAGCGCTCGATCTCCTCCTTGGACTGGATCCCGAGCTGCTGCTCGACGGCGATCTCGACCGGCAGGCCGTGGCAGTCCCAGCCTCCGCGGCGCTCGACGTAATGGCCGCGCATCGTCTTGAAGCGCGGGAAGATGTCCTTGAAGGCGCGGCTGAGAACGTGATGCACGCCCGGTCGCCCGTTGGCGGTCGGCGGCCCCTCCCAGAAGATCCACGGCTCGGCGCCCTCGCGGCGGCGCAACGACTCGGCGAAGACATCGCGCTCGCGCCAGCGCGCGAGCACCCGCTGCTCGAGATCAGGGAAGGACTGCTGCGGATCGACCGGGCGGCGCGCCATGGACGAGCAAGTGTAGGAAGCGCCGGGTTACGGGCGCTTCCTGAGGAGCGGGCCCTCAGGCCGCGAGCTTGCGGCAAATGTGGGCGAGAGAGCGCTTTTCGGTCTCGTCGAGCACGGCGAAGGCGGCCGCCACCCGCTCGCTGTGCTCGGGGAACAGCCGGTCCACGATCTCGCTGCCGAGCGGCGTGATCGCGACGGCCGCCGCGCGGCGATCGCTCGACAGCCGGCGGCGCGTCACGAGCGCGCGTTGCTCGAGCGTCGTCACGACCTCGGTCGCGTTGGCCTTCGAGGTGCGCAGCCGGGCGCGCAGGATCCGCAGCTCGAGCTCGCCGCCGGCGGTCGTGAGGATGACGAGCACCGAGAAGCCCGTCGCGGACAGCCCCTCGCGCTCCAGATCAGCGCTGAGGCGGCGCCTGACGGATGCCTCGGCGCGAAGCAACGACTCGAGCGCACGGTGGGCGAGCGGATCACCGGGCACGAGCGTCATCTCGGCCCGACGGTACCGGGCGCTCCGGACGCCGCGGTCTCAGAGCAGGAAGCGCTGCGCGGCCACGATGAGCAGCAGCACGCTGACCGTCACGACCACCCGCTCCTCGCGGCTGAGCCAGCGGGCGCGCACGTCGTCACCGACCGGCGTGCGGTACAGCCGCCGTCCGAGCGCCGCGCGGGCGAGCCTGGCTCCAAGGCGGCCGCCGAGCAGCAGGAGCACGAAGCCGATCAGCACGCCTGGCAGCGCCGGATGCGCCAGCAGGATGATGGCGGCTCCGAGAAGCTCGACGGCCTCGGAGGCGCTGCGCACCGCGAGCAGCTCGCGCGTCGGGTAGCGGTGGCGCCGCAGCACGGCGTCGTCCTCGAGCAGGCGGCGCACGATGACGAGATCGGCGGCGCGGTCGCTGCCGCTCGTGTCGAGCTCGTCGAGCAGCTCCTGCTCGTCGGCGGTGATCGGAGCGGCTTCGATCTCCGCGGCCGCGCCCTCGGCGCGCTCCGCTTGCTCGAGCCGATCGGACAGCCACCAGTCGAGCGGCAGCAGCATCACGACCGGCAGCAGGAGCCGTCCGTCCTCGAAGAGGATCGCGAGCGCCGCGAGCGCGGCGACGACGAGCCAGTTGGAGATGCTCAGGACGACGAGAGCGCGCCGCGCGCGCCCCCACGTCGCCCATGAGCCCATCGTGCGCAGCGGCACGCCCGCGCCGCTCGGCTGCGGTTGCGCGGTCAACGCACCGTCACGTGTAGACGCCGATCGAGGGATACGGGATCGCTCCCCACACGCATCCGACCTTCACCCGGACGCCCACCCGTTTGGCCTTGACCTTGACCGCGTCCGCGCGCAGCTTCTTGACGACCTTCTTGAGCAGGGACTTGCCGACCTTCGCGACGATCTTGATCACCGCGTTCGGAACCGCGACGGCGCCGGCGGTGATGATCGTCAGCAGGGCTGTGGCAAGGTCGGTGGCGGAATCCACGTTGTCGGCGATCCTCACGACCTTGTTCAGCCGCTTGAGCATGACGACCTTCTTGAGGAGGCCCGATTTCCAGATCGTCTTGCCGCACCATGGCATCGCCAGCTTCGTGCCCGGCGGTCCGTCCGCCGCGGCGGACGCCGGCGCGGCGGCGATCGCGCCTGCGGCCAGCGCCGTGACCACGAGAGCGGGAGCGAGCACCAGCCTGCCTCGCCGCATGGTTCCGCTGCCTCCTCACCCCAACGGGATCGCCGATGTGCGTGCCTGCGCGGGCACCCTTGCGCGCACCGTTCCCCGTGAGGCGTAGATCAGCAGATGCCCCGGGCCCCGTCAAGCGCCCGGCCCGGCTTTCTCGCCCGGCTACGAGATCTGCGCGAGCGTCGGGCGCCGTCGGGCGCCCGCCTGCGCTGCGTTCAGGCGCGCCAGGAGGAGATCCCGGGCGCCGAGCGCGCTCGTTCCCAGCCGCGGCACCGCGGAGGCGTCGGCCTCGGGTAGCGCGCCGCGGAAGTCGAGGATCTCGACGTCCTCGGACGTGCGCCGCGCCTGGTAGGCGATGCGGCCGAGCGCGTCGAGCCACGCGCGCCGTCCGGTGAGGACGATGAGCCGTGGGTTGAGCGTGTGCAGGACATGCGACAGGCGGCTCGAGTCGAGCTCCGCCGTGAGCATGAGCGTGCGCATCCCGGCGCGCCGCAGGCACAGCTCGAGCGCCTGAGCGTGGAGGGCGTCGATGTCGCACGGCACGCTCGCGTCGAAGATCAGCACGCCTTCGGGACGCGATGCGGCCGGCGCGACGCGCTTGGCAGCGGCCAGCCAGCCGGTCGCCCAGCGCCACGCGAAGCCGAGCTCGGCCGTCGGCGGCGCGCCGTCCGCAACCGCGAAGGCGTCCACGGCCGGCAGCAGCACCTCCTCGACCGTGCGCTCGACGGACCGCACGGCCAGGCTCTCCTCCAGGATGCGGTCGGCCTCGATTTCCTCGAAGCGTCGCAGCGCAGAGCGCAGGCGGGTGGGCGAGGAGGGCCCGCAGCCGCGCTCGCGCGCCATCGAGATCGCCGACGACACGTTGTGCGTCTCCTCGAAGGCCTGGCGCAGTGCCTCGACCTCGGCCAGGTCGAATTGCCTGTGACCGCCGGCGGTGCGCCGGGGCGTGGGATAGCCGAAGCGGCGTTCCCAGGACCGCAAGGTGTTTGGGCTTACGCCCAACATGGCCGCCGCGGCGTGGGTGCGTAGGACACTCATCGTGAGCTCAATCGAGACCGGGCCACAGCGCACGCAGCACGGCACGCAACACGCGTCTCGATTTGCACAGATTAGGGAATGTCAGCCCCTTAAGGGCTAAACCCACCTAATCCTCTCAGCCGGTGAGGACGAGTAGCGCCGCGTGCGGAGGCCCGCAGGCTCCCACCCGAGCGGCAAAGCGCACGCCGAACTCCTGGCGCGGACGGACCACCGCGGTGCGCGGAGCGCCCGAGCCGGAGGCAGCGTCGACGAGCAGCGCCAGCAGGTTCGCAGCGCTCGGCGCGTTCGCATCGGCGGGTACGAGAAAGTCGGCGACATGCTTGTTCACGGCCTGCGTCTCGTCGATCCCCAGCAGCTCTTCGGCGCGGGCGGACACCGCGCACACCGACAGGGTCGAGTCGATCACGAGAAACGGCTCGTCGAGCCCCGGCGCGACATCCGCGGACGCCTGAAGCACGAGCCCCAGGCTGCAGTGGCCGCACACGCGTGAGCTCGGAACGGTCCCCGGCGTCGGCGCGAGTCCGCAGTGGCCGCAGAAGGAGACGAGCTCGTTGCCGCGCTCGTCGACTACGGCCGGGCGGACCGCGCGCAACCTCACAGGCGTGCCTCGCGGCGCTCGTCGTCTTCGAAGTCGCGCATCGACAGTACGGTAGCGTCGTCCTGACCGCCGCGGTCGTCGATCATGGCGAGCATCTGGCGGTGCGCGCCGAACGGCGCGTCGGGGAGCAGCCGGGCACCCGTGGTGCGAACCTGGCCCGTGTTCTGCCTGCGCCGGAAGAGCGCCACCGGCAGCGCGCCGGCAGCCGTGCGGACGCGGTAGGCCCAGCGCGCGACGTCGTCGTCGGGCAGATGGCCCCCGGCAATGACGACGCCATCGGGGGAGAGCGATTCGACGACATCGCCCAGGCCGGCGAGACCGCCGACCGGGAGCGCCATCACGCGAGCGCCGGCGCGTCCGCAGAACAGCTCGAACGCGCGTACTCCGAGCGCGTCGGGATCAAGCTCGTTGCGCGTGGCGTCGCCTACGAGCACGGCGAGCGGGCGCACCGGTGGCGGCGCCAGTCGCTGCGCGCGGCGCAGCCAGCCGTCGGCCCAGCGCGCGGCGAACGCCCAGGGAGCACTATCGGTGCCGTGGCGGACGGCGAGCTCGTCGAGCGAGCGCAGCAGCACCTCCTCGACGGACCGTTCGACCGATCGCAGGGCGAGAGCCGACTCCATCGCGGCGTCGGCACGATCGAGCTCGAACGCACCGAGCGCGCCGACGAGCGTGTGTGTGTCGGTGCTGAGCGCCTCGCGCGCACGGCTGACGGCGGAGGAGATCGACAGCCCCTGTTGCAGCGCATCGCGCAGCGCGGAGACCTCCCCGTAGGTGTAGAGACGGTGCCGCCCGGCCGACCGCTGGGGCTTTGGATACCCGAACCGGCGTTCCCAGGCGCGCAGCGTATTGGGGCTCACGTTCAGAAGCGACGCGGCCTCGCTCGTCTTCAGCGTGCGCATGTTCAGATCATCGGACCAAATCAGTGCAGTTGCAAACCCGACCCGGGGCAAATTGCATACGTTCGTCCAGCAAAGCTGAGAACTTCAGCGTGCTTGATTACGTTCGGCCCCCCATTCACCCCACCGGGAGGTCACGATGACCAAGCTCAAGAAGATGAAGTACCGGTCGTATCCTTTCCTGTTCGCAGCCATCAGCGTCGTCGCAGCGACGGGCGGCGGCTTCCGCGGACACTGACGGATGCTCATGTGAGCGTCCCGGGGCGGCCGGTACGGTTACGCCGTGACGGTAGCCCGTAACGACGCTCGGCCGAAGGTCGCGCTGGCGGCGGCCTTCCTCGCACTTGGCGCGGCGATCCCGATCCTGATCGCCGCGCCCAGCGGCGACTTCGTGCAGTGGATGACACTCGTGCTGGCGACCTGCGGCGTCGCCAGCGGACTGAGCGCGTCACGCTGGCAGGGCAACATCGACGTCTCGGCGGCGTTCGTGTGCTCGATGCTGGCGGTCGCGCTCGTCGGGCCGCTCGGCGTGTTCGTGATCGCGGTCCTCACCGAGGTCACGGCGTGGATCTACAGCCGCGACCGCCGCGCCGTGCTGCCGGTCAACCTCGCCGCCACGGCGGTGCCGGGGCTGCTGGCGGCGGTCGTCTACTACTCGCTCGCCGGACGCGCGGACAGCAGCGTGCACGACATCGCGATCCTCGCGGGCGTCGGCGTCGGCTACCTCACGCTGAACTTCCTCGTGCTGCGCACCCTGCTCGTGCTACTCGACGGAGGCCGGCTCCGCGAGGCGCTCCGGCCGCCACGCGAGCTCTTGCCCTCACTCTTGCTCACGGTCGCGCTGACTGTCGCGATCGCCGGCGTCTACGTCCGCTACGGGATCGAAGCGGGCGTATTCGTCGTGCTCATCATCGTCGCGTTCGCCTACATGTCGCGGCTCGTCGTCATCGCGCGCGAGCGCACCGCCCAGTACGCCTCGCTGTCGTGGGGCGTGCTGTCGGCGCTCGTGCGCTCGCTCGACCGCCGCGACGGACGGACCGCGCGCCACAGCGCCGCGGTGGCGGCCTTCGCGCGCGACATCGCGATCGAGTGCGACATGGGCAAGCGGGCCGCTGAGCTCGCGCACACCGCCGGCCTGCTGCATGACATCGGCCGCTTCGCGCTTCCTGACCGCGTGATGGAGCGCCACGGCACGCTGACCGAAGCAGACTGGGAGGCGATCCGGCTCCATCCCGAGCTCGGCGCGGACCTGCTGCAGGACCTCGGCGTCTACGGGCCGGTCGCGGAGATCGTCCGCGCGCACCACGAGCGCATCGACGGCCGCGGCTATCCCGACGGGCTGAAGGGCGACGCGATTCCGGAGATCGCGCGGATCGTGGCCGTGGCGGAGGTCTACGACACGCTCACCGCGGAGGACACCTACCGCGACCGCATGACCTCCTTCCAGGCGATGACCGAGATGCGGCGCGTCGCCGGCCGCCAGCTCGACCCGCGCTTCGTCGAGGCGCTCGCCACCCTGCTGTCCGGCCGCGGGCTCGACTACCGCCATGCCGACGAGGCCGACTTCGACCGTGAGCTGGCGATGCAGAGCCGCGTCGCGGACGCGGTCGCGGGCGATTCCTCGGCGGGCGGGTCGAGCGGCGGCGCGATGGCCGGCGAGCCGGTGCGCTGACACGCCGGCGCTATCGGGCCGCGGCCGCCCAGCGG